>CAZPWR010000330.1:0-6181 GCA_964590555.1 uncultured Anaerolineae bacterium
CGGCACATAATTCCCACCCCAAGCCAAGTAACTTTAAGCCGCCTTAAGGTAGGACTTTACACCTTTGAGCCTGAATTTAGAAACCTTACAGCGCGCGACAGAGTGGGAGCGATTATAGGAGATGGTATAATTGTAAACCTGACGAGTAGGCCCAACCCTTGAGGAGGCTTGATGCACCTAAATGAGCGAAATTTGCGATGGTTGTCACTTGCGGTGATAATTTTGGGATTTAGTTTGCGGATATGTAATTTAGGGGCCTTTGGTTTCTGGGTTGATGAGGCAGCTACGGGCTACATATCTCGTTTGTCCGTTAAAGATATAGTAATTTACACCAAAGACCATGCTTATGAACATCCACCGGTTTACTACGTAATCCTCCACTTATGGCTGCGAATAGCAGGCGATACCGAATGGTTGTCACGATTCTTTGCAGTGTTTTGGGGTACATTAACCTTAGCAGTGGCTTTCTCTGTCTTTATCAAATTAGCTTCTCCTTTGCTTTCCACTTTTAGCCTCTTTTACTTAGCTCTTAACCCCTTTCACCTTGCTTATACCCAAGAGAACCGGATGTACGCTTGGCTCTCGTTCTTGGGAGCTTTTAGCATTTGGGCGCTGTTAAAATTCCTCCATACTTCGGCAAAAAAATGGCTTGTTATCTATGCGATCACAGGTGTGCTTGGAATATTTAGCCATTACTTTTTCTTGCTCTTTCCAATTGCTCATTTCGCTTATGCTTTTACCCTGGCTCTGAGCTCCAAAGGAAAACGCTTTATAGAAACATCTTTAGCCATAGTCGTTATTTTATTGCTTTTAGGAATAATTCTCGGCATGTGGCTTTTAATATCACCTGGTCCCTTTTCTATGCTTAAAGCTTCATTGCACCAGGATTTGTCTCCTTTAAGTTTTTGGGAATTATGGAAGCACAAACTGCGAAAAGTGCTGGTAGATGTTGTTGTCTCGGAGCCACGAGAACCTACTATTCCTTTGCCTATCTTTTTGTGTACTTCGGCAGTATGGCTGCTGGTCACGTGGGCTGCTGTTCGGGGTATGTTAACTTGCAGGCCTAATGAGCTTTTTCTACTTTTAGTCTTCTCGCTTTATATCCCCTTAATTGAAATGAGCCTGATTCCTCATGGAGTCGCAGGACGACATTTCATTTACTTAGCCCTCCCTTTTGCTTTTCTCCTATCCCTGGGCTTGAAGTTTTTATGGAAAGATTGCCGTTTTGCTTTTGGTCTTTTTGTAATTTTATTAATAACGACTCTGCTTTATGGAGGCAAACAGATTTATAAGGTTCCGAAAGGTGATTTTAATTTGGCCGCTGCTTACATAAGCGCAAATGCTCGTCCTGGTGATGCTGTGCTTATAACTCATCCTCATGCAATTTTTCTGGCCCTGTATTATTTGCGAGATGCGCCTGTTAGCTTATATATTTTGCCTGAAAGCATCCACTATCTCACCCCCCAGGAAGTTAAGGAGAAAGTGCCTTTAATATTTAAAGGTCACCAGCGCCTTTGGCTCGGTCCCGTGGATCCGGGAACTTTAGACAAAGAAGGGTTAATAGAAAGATGGCTCTCGTCTAATGCCTTTCAGGTGGAGAAGAAATGGTTCCCGCAAAGCTCATATTTGGCTCTTTATTTGCCACCTGAGTGGAATAATTTGAGCGATGTTTTGGATTCATTTAGATTTGCCATTGAAGAACCACATAATTTTGGCGACTTGGTGCAGTTAAAGGCAGCTTATATAGATGCTTTGCAACCGAACGCAGGTAGCGGCATTCGCATCCTTCTGCGTTGGCACATCCTTAGGAAGGCAAATGACTACATTTTGGTAACCATAAAACTCCAGGGCCAAGATGGCCAAGTATGGGCTATGCGGTCAAGCCCTATTCAAGGTGGTTTTCTCCCAAGCCCGAACTGGCAACCAGGGCAAGAAGTAGAGGATAGGCACGGGCTGTGGATAAGTGAATGCACACCGCCGGGAGAGTACCGTTTAGTGGTCAGCCTATACAATGCAACTTCGGGGACTAACATTAAAGTGGGAGGGCAAGACTGTTTGGAAATTGCTAAAATTAAAATAAAGCCGGGTCTTCTTGCACTCCCAGCTGTCCCTATGAACCTGAGATTTGGCTCCGACCTAATTTTGCTGGGAGCCGATCAGTGGCCAAAAGAAGTGGAGCAAGGAACGACTTTCCCAGTATCTTTGTATTGGCTTCCTCAGGCCCCTCTGCCGTCCAAGCTTTTCGTCAACTTGGAGCTCAAAGACGATAAAGGGCGAATGAAAAGTTCCTCCAAATACGCCTTAGGCATTTCTTGGCTCCCTCCCGAAAACTGGGAGCCAGGAATTTGCATAAAAAATATCCAGTCCATTCAGATACCTGGGCGGTTGGCTCCAGGTAGATATAGCCTATACGGCACAATAATGACCGAAGAAGGCACTATCCTCAATCCCGAGGGTCAAAGCCCTTACTGGCGCTTAGGTATGGTGGAGGTTAGAGCTATCCCTCGCTCTTTCCGCAAGCCTCATATAGCCAACCGATTAGAAGCCGGGGTAGAGGGGGTGGCTAAGCTCTGGGGTTATGAACTGGAGGCCTCTGAAGCCAAGCCTGGGGGAAGTATTCGCCTAACTTTGTTCTGGCAAGCCGCAGGGGAACCGGAAATTTCCTACACCGTTTTTACCCATCTTATAGGGCCGGATGGGAGAATGTGGGGGCAAAAGGACAACCCCCCGGCTAAAGGTTCAAGGCCAACAACTACGTGGGTGAAAGGTGAGTATATTGCGGACGAATACACCATTCCCGTTCAGCCTGAAGCTCCTGAGGGAACTTACACCCTTTACGTAGGCTTTTACAATCCTCAAACCATGGAGCGTGTGCCGGCTTTTGGGGCCAATGGCGAGCGGTTCCTAAACGACGCCATTCCAATCGCTAAGGTAGAAGTAGCCAGAAAATGAAAAAGCTCGCTATAAGACCAGAGTTGTAAGTAAAAGTAACGAAAGGTTAGGTCATTTTGCTCAAAATATGCTTAATATCACAGTTTTGGAAAGAGGTAAAGTAATATGCAGGAGAAGCGATGGGGCTGGAGGCTTATAGTGGTTTTAATCTTAGCCTTCTGGCTGAGGTTGTGGCGCGTCGGTGAGCTTGCTCTTTGGTATGATGAAGCCTCTTTCTACTGGGTTGCTTCAAAGCCTTTGGCGGATTTGATTGCTTATATCCTTAAAGCAGCTTTTGAGCACCCGCCTTTTGCTTTCATCTTGTATCACTTTTGGATAAAATTTGCTCCAAATAACGAGTTTTCTCTCCGTTTTTTGGCGATGTCCATTAGCCTCCTGGCAATCCCTTTAGCTTGGCGACTGACTAAGTTCTGGGGAAGCGAAAGCTTAGCCTTTCTGGTAAGCGTTGTTTTTGCCTTTGCTCCTTTTGGGGCCTGTTTTCGGGAAGCCAGGATGTATCCGGTAATGCTTGTGTTATCTTTGGCCTCCCTTCTGCTTTTTTCAAGTTTGCTTAGAAATGGCTACTCCGCTTGGAGGGTAGTAAGCCTTTTGACCGTAAATGGGCTTGTTTTTTTCACCCATTATTACGCTCTTTGGCTTATATTGTGGGAGTTTATGTGGCTTGGCCTCGAAGCTTATAGGAAAAAGGGCTTGAAGCAGATTATTGGAGGCTTTGCTCTGCTTTTCGCTTTGATAGCTGGATGGTTTTTAGCTTCCAAAGGGTTGCGTTTATCAGTTAGCACGGTGCTGGAGCAACCTAAGTTAAAGGCTTTTGTAGACGTAGAAAGGGCTTTCATAGGGGTCATAATAGGTGGCCCTCTCGTGGAGCCAATACCGTTAGCCGTTAAAGCGGCTGTTTTATTAGCATGGCTCAGCGGCCTTTGGGGGTTAAGGAAAACCAAAAATAGGTTTATCTGGCTGAGCCTCATAGCTTTCCCCATATTTTTATCGCTTGCTTTTCCTTGGTCAAACATTAATCCCCGCTTTTTCCCCTACGTGCTTTGGCCTCTGGGGCTTTCTTGGGCTTTGCAATTGCAGCTTAACCGATCCGTTGGAGGGAGAATTCAGAGCTTATTTCTCTTGCTGTTGCTCACATCCCTTTGGTTTTACGGATGGCGCCTTCATTTCCGCCTAAATTCAACGGAAAACCTCTACCGGGAAGCTCTCAGAAAGTTAGAATTTATGGAGAAGCCTGGGGACAAGCTTTTCCTTTACGGGCCATCTCACTTCCATCTGCTCAACTACTATTACCGGGGAGTGCTGAAACCAGAAAAAATTTCCCTTGAAGCGATTTACAATTTAAAGCAAAGGGCTTTCGTCCTCGGTTTAGCCGGGTGGGCTTCTGATCCTAAGGGTGAAATTATCAAAGCACTCCGCAAGGAGGCTTATCTTGCCTGGGAAAACTGGTTTTCCGATTGGGTGTATCTTGGCCTATATTATCCTCCCCCGGCTCTATTTTCTGGGGACCAGGCTCAACTTTATAGGCCTGAAAGCCCTTATCGCCTATTTTTACCTTTAGTGCTAAGCGGGTCTGGAAAGCCAGTTATAGAGGGTGAAGCTAAAACACAAACGAAAGAATTTGCTGGGGGTTTGAGCTTCACCCTAACCGAAATAAAAGGCTTTATCCTTCACCCTTACGATGCCATTTACTATACCCTCTGCCCCTCATCACCGGATTACCATACTATTAAAGAGTTGTTTTTCAATGTCAGGCTTTATGACGATGAGGGGAAACTATGGGAATCGTGGGATTACCCCATATATCCTGATTGCACTAAAGCCGCTTTCGTCATCCCTTGGGGCCTCCCTTCAGGCATCTATAAGGCTATCGCTCATGTTTACGATGCCCAGTACGGTAATTTCCTCAGGTCTGTTGACGGAGAACCATGGATTACTTACCCAATTTTAGTCCAGAATGATTGGCCAGCTAAAATCGTGCCAACTAATACTAAAGATGTAACATTTGGCGGGATAGTTCACTTATTAGGAACTGATAAGTGGCCTCCAGAAATTGAACAAGGGGCGAGTTTGCCGCTGACGCTTTATTGGTTCGCTCCCGATGGATTCCCTGAAGGATTGGAGAGAGCTGTAAAGTTGCAAGGCAGAAGGGGAGAATTTGTGGCGTCCTTTGAATCCGAATTGATAAAAGGAGGAAACGCGTTCAAAGGCTTGGCCGATAAGATTTCCTTGAGAATACCAGGGCGAGTGCCCCCGGGACGCTATTCCATAACCCTGGAGGTTAAATACGTCCACACTGCTGCTTTAAAGTGGGAAGGATTGGTGGAACAGAAGCTATTTGGGGTTAGTTTAGGGAAGAAATGGGCCTCAGGAGAGGTTTACAAGCTTGGCGAAATTATAGTAATTCCTCTCCCTCGCTCCTTCCGCAAGCCTCATGTAGCAAACCCATTTGAAGCCAAGGTAGAGGGGGTGGCTAAGCTTTTGGGTTATGAACTGGATTCTTCCGAGGCTAAGCCAGGTGGAAGCCTTCGCTTAACTTTGTTCTGGCAGGCTATAGGGGAACCGGAAATTTCCTATACCGTATTCACCCATCTTATAGGGCCGGATGGAAAATTGTGGGGGCAAAAGGATAATCCGCCAGCTAAAGGTTCAAGGCCGACAACAACTTGGGTCAAGGGAGAATACATTACAGACGAATACATTATCCCCATCCATCCCGATGGACCTGGGGGGAATTACACAGTCTACGTAGGCTTCTACAACTCTCAAACCATGGAGCGTTTGCCAGCCTTTACCGCTAATGGTGAGCGGTTTCCAAACGATGCCATCCCGGTCGCTAAGGTAGAAGTAGCCAGAAAATGAAGAAGCTTGCTATAAGCCCAGGGCCGTAAGGGAATGGGGCCAAGGGGTTAAAGCGTTTGCTCAGTATCCCCCTTACAATCATCAACAACGCTACAATTCCGTTGAGGAAAACCCCAACTAAAAGGGCTCTCAAACCTTTCGGGTAACCTAAGATAAGTCCTATGAGAAGCGCGAGCTTTACATCCCCCATGCCGAAAGCAACTTCTTCTACAGATTTCCACCGCATGAAAGCCTGGCCTAAAGCGTAGAAAAACAAAAATAGAAGGAAAGAAAGGCCTCCCCCCAAGAGGTGATTTTTTAAGTAAACATGATCTCTGAGAACTCCTTCAACTAAAGCCAATGCCGTGACTGGATAGACCACTGCATCGGG
>CAZPWR010000331.1:0-5201 GCA_964590555.1 uncultured Anaerolineae bacterium
GGGCTCAGTCCGGTCTTCAATCCGGCTGAAGTTGAATCGTATTGGCAGGTTAGCCGCTCGGCGGTTGACCTCTTCTTCACAGGTAAAATCAGTGGGGGAGGCTCGGTACGGTTTCGTGGCTTGGCAGAGGAGCTCGGCGAACTCCCGGAATGCTCGGCGCAAGCGGATTTTATCCACATCCCCGGGGCGGATTAGGCCGGCTTCATAGAGGCCGTAGAGAATCTTGCTGGTCTCAAATTCCGTCAGTCCGCAAGTCTGAGCTACTTCTGATACATTCCGCACTCCATCCAGGGCTTGCCAGACTTGCTTCTCTTCCGGGGTAAGCTCCAAGCTCCCGTCTAAGGAGATTTCGCTTTGGCGCTCAAAAATCATTTCTGAGGACGGGATTACTTTTTGGATGATGGCCCAGTTGTCCATCCAGCGCGCACCGGATAAGATTAACTCTTCCGCGCTCATCTGGAGTAGTAAGCAACCTTCTTGTGGGCCCATACGCTGGTCAAAAGTGAATGCCCCCTCCTGCCAGCGGAATAGGTCGTAGATATCATTTAGAACCTGGGTGGGGTCTTGCACTACTCCTTCGGGCCGGCAGGAGGTAGCGCAGACCGGGCGCCCTTGCTGGAAGGAGATAGTCCGCACTGAGGAGCCATCCGTGATGGTTAAGGTGCCGCTGTGGCCGCCAGAGGCGATGAGTTTGATAAGCTCAGGTAGGTGGAAATCGCGCAAGTCGCCCCGCAGGAGCATCAAGCCTCGGTATTCCTGAACCTCCTCTCCTTGTAAGTGATGTATCAGTCCTTCCAGCCATTCCCGTTCCACCCGAGTGCAAGCCGCCGCATAGGTGAAGACAGCACACCGTGAGGGGTCTCCCTTGGTCCGCCTTTGGGCCTCAGCGATCACTTCCTCTCTTTGGCGGAGGAACTCCAGTCGCTGTTTTAAAAGTGACAGGGCGCGCTCCTGGGGGATTTTGTTGAGCAATAATATCCCCAGGCCGTACTCAAACCGGGTAGGCTCTTGGGAAGCCAAAGCTCTTTCCATCCCGGCCAAGAAAGCCTCTCTCCCCCGTTCAGTCAGGTGGTAGATGCTTCGCTCCGGTCCTTCCCCGCGGGCGCGGGTTTCCAACACCAGCCCCCAGCGGTGGAGTTTGGATAGGGTGTAGTATATTGCCGCCGGGCTGATTGGCAGCCAAAGGTCTACACCCGCCGCCCGGATTTGCTGGAGGATTTCGTATCCGTGCATCGGCCGGTCCAGGAGCAAACCCAGAACTAAAAGGTCGTTCGTGGTCAGAGTTGGAATTTCGTTCGCCATTGGCCCCTCCACAATTATTATATCACCAAGACCTGCTCAGAGCCAAACTATTCAGGCTTGATGAAACTTGACACCTGCATAAAGCTGTGGTATAATTCACTTTGAAGATACAGCCTTTACTATTCAAGCCTGAATAGGAGGAGCAATGCCAGTCAATATCTCGCGTCGCCGGTTTTTGGGCTTAGCGGCTGCAGCCGGCGTTGTGGCTGTTGCGGGTGTGCCCCTGTTGAAGAAAGAAGCCTCCTCAGCAGAAGAGGGTCCGAAAGCCCGCTACGCCCTAATCATTGACACTATTAAATGCACAGGCTGCGGAGCATGCATAGAGGCCTGCCGCCTGCGCAACAAACTCCCCGAGGGCCTGAGCTATATCCGCCGTATCGTTAAAGGTAACGAGCGCAATAGGTGGTTCCTCATGGTTCAGTGCCAGCACTGCGCTAAGCCGCCCTGCGCTACCGTCTGCCCTACCAATGCCACCTACCGGCGAGAGGATGGGGTGGTGCTGATTGACGAGCGGCTATGCGTGGGCTGCAGGTATTGCATGCAGGCCTGCCCCTACCAGGCGCGTGTTTACGATGAGGAACGGGGCGTGGCGGGTAAGTGTTGGCTCTGTTTGCCATGGGTTCTGGGTGGAGGACTCCCAGCTTGCGTAGAAGCCTGCATTCCTGGCGCCCGTATCTTCGGCCGTGCTGATGACCCTCAGAGTGAGGTAGCCCAACTTATAGCTTCGGGCCGTGCTAAACCCCTCCACCCCGAGTTTGGTACTGAGCCATCCATTCTGTTCTACATCATGCAAGAAGAGTGAGGTGAGCAATGCAGACAGCATGGGGTTGGCTTGTAGCAATTTACCTCTTCCTGGGTGGTCTGAGTGCAGGCTCATTGCTAATCGCTGTGTTATTTGAATTCTATAAAGACCGAGAACGGCATGATTTCTTTCCCATCACTTTGGCTGGAGCAACAGTTTCTGGCCCTCTTCTTATCCTGGGCACCCTTTTACTCATCTTTGACCTCGGAGCTGGTCGGCGGGAACCCTGGCGCATTTTCTTCTTGTTTGCTAATTTCTCTTCCGCGATGACCTGGGGCGTTTGGCTGTTAACCTCGTTCATCCCTGTCTCCTTGCTCTACGGCTTTCTGGAGTTTTTGGACATTTTCCCAAAGGCTCGCCAGTGGCTTAAAGACCGCCGTTGGTTGCGTTGGACATCTTTCCTATGGAACCTTCCCCTTCGCCGGACCAAACGGATCTTTGCCGGGGTTGGAGCCGTATTGGCCATAGGCGTAGCAACCTATACTGGTGTGCTTTTGAGCGCGGTTGGCCCAGCCATACCCTTCTGGTCCACCCCTCTTTTCCCTGGGGTCCATTTCCCGCTGATGCCTCTGCTATTCCTGGTCTCCGCACTCTCTACAGCGGATGCTCTGACGGTGGACATTATCGCGACGCTTTTTGCTGGTGGGCGATTCCCATATAGCCGCCGGACACACCTGATTCACCTGGCGCTAATTATTGCCGAGGCCCTCCTGATCAGCCATCTTCTCCTGCACGCCTTCGGCGAAGGTGGGGCAGCTGCAGAATCGGCCAGACAGATTGTATTAGGCCAGCACGCCCCTGTCTTCTGGATCTTCATCATCCTGCTGGCCATTGTCTTCCCTTTAGTAGGCCATATCTACGCCGCCGGCCTGGGCTGGCACATGCTGGTATCGGGCCTTAGTTCGGGGATAAGTATTTTGCTTTCTGGCCTGTTCCTTAGGTATCTAATCTTGGTCAGTGGAGTGCCAGCATTTCTATAGGAGGGGTTAATGGTTAATCGTTTGATTGTGATTCCTGTTACTCTCGCTTTGGTGTTAGCAATTGTCGGAGTCGGTGTAGCAATGGAGCCGCTGATTCAGAAAATTATGGAGCAGCCAAAGCCGACTCCAACCCCTGTTTTATTAAACTATCGGGCCCTTCAATCTTGGGAGTGTATCTTCTGCCACACCAACTGGGAGAAGCTTAGCCAAATTGTTACTGATACGGCGGAACTGGAACGGCTCTGGATTGACCCGGCGGAAATCTTCTCCACTCACGGCCGCTTGGGATGTGTCACCTGCCACGGGGGAACAGAAGACACCCAAGATGTGGCTTTGGCCCATCAAGGGCTTGTTCCTAA
Organism: uncultured Anaerolineae bacterium; assembly: GCA_964590555.1. GTDB lineage: Bacteria > Chloroflexota > Anaerolineae > SpSt-600 > SpSt-600 > SpSt-600. The sequence continues at coordinate 3,444 of CAZPWR010000331.1, forward strand.
TCCCTCTGATTACCGAGAAGCAGCAAAGGTTTGCCTTCATTGCCACAGCAACGTGCGGATTGATATTCCCGAAAAGCACATCCATACGCCACATGAGAGAATCCTGAGGGGAATCCGGGAAGGCTGGGAAGTTTGTGCCTGCAGCAACTGCCACGGACCGGTAGCCCATGGAGAAAAGCCTCTTGCTTCTCATGAGGGTTTGGCAGCCTACTGTATAGATTGCCACCAGGCGAAAAACGTTCCCCCGGAACGGCTGAAGTGTTCTGGGTGCCACATAATTCCCCATGACATCGTGCTTGATTGCGAGGTATGCCATCGCTCTACCCGAACTTGGAGCAATGTCAAGCTGGCAGTCCATCCGGTGGAATTGACCGGAGGGCATGCGGAATTGGCCTGCTTTGATTGCCACAAGAAGCCCAACTTCAGGGGATTGCGTTATGTCTGCAGCGACTGCCACCAACGTCCCCACACCTTCGGGGATGATAACTGTGAGCGCTGCCATACCCCGGCAGGGTGGAGAAAATAAAAATCTGTGAAAAAGAGGGGTAAAAATGAAACGCTGGTTCAGCTTTGCGGTAATTGCCTTAACAATTATCACCGTGCTACTGGCAGGCTGTGCGACGCCCGTGCCCACGCCGACGCCTACTCCAGTGCCGCCTACGCCTACTCCAGTGCCACCAACGCCAACGCCTACTCCAGTACCACCAACACCAACACCTACGCCAGTGCCTGTGGACGAATTTGCGCTTTTGGCAAACCACATAACCGAAAAGTTCGCAAAGTGGACCCCAGTTATTGATGCAAGCAAGCTCTACGAAATCCTGACCGACGGCGATCCCGCTAACGATCCCTTCATTATTGACGTCCGCAAGCCCGAAGATTACGCAAAGGGACACATCAAAGGCGCCTACAACGTCTTTTGGAAGGAGATCATAAAGAGCGAGGTTTTAGCTAAACTGCCCAAAGATCGCCAGATCGTAGTCTATTGCTATACCGGTCACACGGGAGAGGTCGCGGCTACACTCTTGATGCTCCTTGGTTACAACGCAGTCAACCTAAAGTTCGGTTTCATGGGCTGGACAAAGAACGACCAGGCACTGGGGCAGCCTCGCTACACCGGGCCTGCGGGCTACCCGGTGGAGACGGAGCCTCATAAGCTGACTGAAAAATACGCTTATCCGTCTTGGAAGACCGGCAAAACCGACCCGGTAGAGATCGTCTTGGCTCGCGCTCAGGAGTTAATCCCCAAATGGACTCCGGTCATTGATGCAAGCAAGCTCTATGAGAACCTAACCGATGGTGACCCCACCAATGACCCGTTCATCTTGAGCGTCCGCAAGCCCGAGGACTATGCCAAGGGTCACATCAAAGGCGCCTACAACGTCTTCTGGAAAGAAGTGGCAAAGCTGGAAAATCTGGCCCATTATCCTCCCGATAAGCCTATAGTGGTTTACTGTTACACTGGGCACACCGGCCAAGCTGCTAGCACAGCGTTGCTCCTGTTGGGCTACAACGTGGTCAACCTTAAGTACGGGATGATGGGCTGGACCGATAAGGATGAGGTGCTGGCTCAGCCCCGCTACGACGTAGCTACCGCCCCCGACTACCCAATTGAGACTGAGCCGCACCCGTTGCCATAGCCGTAGCAGATGCGGGGGCTTTCGCAGGGGATACCCTTGGGGCGGGCCCCCCCTCCAAAACAATACCATACTCAACACAATGGGTTTGTTTTTGTGGGGGTGTGAGTGTGCGGAGGGG
>CAZPWR010000332.1:0-5365 GCA_964590555.1 uncultured Anaerolineae bacterium
GCCCTTCGGGCCGCCGCCGCTTCTTCTCTCCGGCTATCCGGCCACCCGCCGGACCCCGATGCGCAGAGGGTAGCCGTCCACCCGGTCCTCGGCGGTCGCCATTCCAGGCTCCGGTTCACCCGCCCGCAACTCCACGCTCAGCGTCTCCGCCGCGATGTAGTCCCGCCAGGCCGCGATCGCCTCCGCCAGGTCCCCTTCGGCCCCGTAGACCGTCACGATGCGGTCGTCCAGTTCCAACCCGGCCTCCTTGCGCAGGTTCTGGATGCGGCGGACCACCTCCCGCGCCAGCCCCTCCGCCCGCAGTTCCGGCGTCAGGACGACGTCCACCGCGACCGTCACTCCCCGCTCCGAGGCCACCGCCAGCCCTTCCTTCGGCTTCTCCTGCACCAGCACCTCCTCCGGCGCCAGTTCCACCTCCTCGCCGTCCACCGTCAGATGGACGGGGAGTCCGGCCCGCACGCGCCGAACGACGGCCATCGGGTCCTGCGCGGCCAGCGCGGCCCGGACCGCCGGGAAGCGGGCGCCGAAGCGGGGGCCCAGCAGAGCACTGTTGGGCATCACCTGATAGGTGAGCAGGCTTTCCGCCTGCGCGACCTGATTGACCTCTTTGACGTTCAACTCATCCTGCACCAGCGCCCACAACTCCTCATCCAGCGTTCCCACCGACGGGTCCAGGTGGACCAGCGCGCGGGCCAGGGGCTGGCGGACTTTGATCCCGGCGCTGTTGCGGGCCGCGTGCCCCAGCGAGACCACCTCGCGGGCCAAGTCCATCCGGGCCAGCAACTCTTCGTCTATCGCCGCCGGGTCCGCCTGGGGCCAGAGGGTGTGGTGGACGCTCTCCGGCGTCTCCGGGTCCACCGCCCGGACCAGGTTCTGGTACATCGCCTCAGTCAGAAACGGAATGAAGGGCGCCAGCAACCGGCAGAGGGTGGTCAGGACCTCGTAGAGGGTGGCGTAGGCCGCGTTCTTATCCGCGTCGTGCTCGCTCTTCCAGAAGCGGCGGCGGCTCCGCCTTATGTACCAGTTGGAGAGGTTGTCCACGAATTCTTCTATCGGCCTTGCTGCCCCCGTCACATCGTAGCGGTCCATGGCTTCATTGGTGTTCTTGACCAGAAGGTTCAGCTCGGACAAAATCCAGCGGTCCAAAAATGCCCTCTCGGCCGGGGGGACAAAGTTTTCCCGCGGGTTGAAGCCGTCTATGTTGGCGTAAGTTACGAAGAAGGCATATGAGTTCCACAGGGTAAGCAAGAATTTGCTCAGAACCTCGCCAACGAGGGCGTGGGAGAAGCGGCGTTCCTGGCCTGGCGGGGCAGCGGTGAACAGGTACCAGCGGACGGCATCAGCCCCGTAGACGTTTATGACCGACCAGGGGTCAACCACGTTGCCTTTGGATTTGGACATCTTTTCCCCTTTTTCGTCCAGGATTAAGCCGAGGCAGATGACATTCTTGTAGCAAAGGTTCTCAAAGAGCATGGTGGAAATGGCGTGGAGGCTGTAGAACCAACCCCTGGTCTGGTCTACCGCTTCACAGATGTAATCGGCTGGGAATTGGTCCTCAAAGATTTCTTGGTTTTCAAAAGGATAATGCCATTGGGCTACGGGCATGGCTCCTGAGTCAAACCAGCAGTCAATCACTTCGGGAACGCGCCGCTTCAGGCCTCCGCATTTCTCGCACCGGAAGACAACTTGGTCAACGTAAGGCCTGTGGGGGTCCCACGGTTCAGGCCAGGAATAGCCGGAGCTTTCCACCCTTTCCCTGAGCTCCGCATAGCTTCCGATGAAGGTTAGGTCCTCGCATTGCTCACAAATCCAAATTGGCAGTGGCGTTCCCCAGTAGCGGTTCCGGCTCAGGGCCCAGTCAATGTTGTTCTCAAGCCAGTTCCCGAACCGGCCATCCCTTATGTGCTCAGGCACCCAGTTTATCTTCTTGTTCAGGGAGACCATTAGGTCACGGTAACGGGTGGTTTGGATGAACCAGGTGGGGTGAGCGTAGTAAAGGAGCGGGGTTCCACATCGCCAGCAGAATGGATAGGTGTGGAGGTAAAGGTCTTTGCGGTATAGCAGCCCACGCTCCTCCAAATCTTTGATGATTAGTGGATCGGCTTCCTTGACGAACATCCCTTTCCATGGGGTGACCGCCTCCACCATCCGGCCATCGGCATCAACGGTCTGGATTATGGGCAGGCCGTATTTCTGGCCTACTTCAAGGTCCTCGGCACCGAAGGCCGGGGCGATGTGCACTATTCCTGTCCCTTCCTCGGTGTTGACGAAGTCGGCCAAGATTACGTAATGGGCTTCTTTGTCCAGCGGGAGGAAGGAGTAGAGAGGGATGTAGTGTTTCCCAGCGAGTTCCTGAGCTCGGAGGGAGCGCACGAAGCGGTATTCCCCTTGGATTACTTTGTCCACAAGGGGCTTAGCCAAAATGTAGCGTTGAGTTTTACCATCTCTGGTTTGCTCCACCTCCACGTATTCCACTTCGGGATGGATGGCCAAAGCAGCGTTACCCGGCAGAGTCCAGGGGGTTGTGGTCCAAGCCAAGAAGTAGGCTTCGGGTTCGTCCTTGAGTGGGAAGAGCACGTAGATGGAAGGGTCTTCCACCTCCTTGTAGCCCAGAGCCACTTCGTGGTCCGATAGAGGTGTCCCGCAGCGAGGGCAGTAGGGGACGGATTTGTATCCCTTGTAGATAAGGCCTTTGTTCCAGAGCTGCTTCAGTATCCACCAGACCGATTCTATGTACTCGTTGCTCAGGGTTATGTAAGCATTTTTCATGTCAATCCAGAAGCCGATGCGGTCGGTTAGCTCTTCCCACTCTTTTACGTAGCGGAATACGCTTTCCTTGCACAAGCGGTTGAACTCAGCAATTCCGAATTCTTCTATCTGGCTTTTGGTGGTGAAGCCGAGTTCTTTTTCAATCTCAAGCTCCACCGGAAGGCCGTGGGTATCCCACCCGCCTTTCCTCAGGCAGTAGTATCCTTTCATCGTTTTGTAGCGAGGGAACAGGTCCTTGAACACTCGGGCTAAGACGTGGTGGATGCCGGGCAGGCCGTTGGCGGTGGGAGGGCCTTCGTAGAAGACGTAGCGAGGGGCGTCCTTGCGCTTCTCCAAGCTCTTTTCAAAGATTTGGTGTTCTTTCCAGAAGCGCAGGACCTCTTCTTCCATTTGGGGGAAATTGACCTTGGGCGAAACTTCTCTGAAAGCCATGTCCACCTCCTTTAATGGTGAAGTTCTTTTTCAACTTGCTCTCTTGGGATTTTGACCAGCCTGTAGTTTTTAAAGCGGCTTAAGAGGCCGCGCACTTCATCTCTGAGCTCCCTGAGGTGCGGGGCACTGGTTTTCCACCGGCCGAGGACTTGGTTTATGACCAGGGCGCTATCGCCTCTAACCTCCACAGTGAAATCCCCCGGGGAGCGGCCGTGTTTATCCAAGATGCCTACAAGTTCAGTTAAAGCGGAAGCAAGGGCTTTGTATTCGGCCTCGTTGGAGGTCATTTCCCCGAAAGATAGGCGGTAAACTCTTTTCCTTCCATCCTTAGTTACGATGGAAAAGCTTCCGTAGGCGGGGCCGGGGTTTCCCTCGCTTCCCCCGTCAAAGGTTATGGTATAGTGGGCTTCGCCTTCCCAGTTCGGTTCAATTTTGAAAGCCATAGCTCCTCCTTAAACGAAAAGCTCCCGTCTCAAGGGACGGGAGCCTTTCACTCCCGCGGTACCACCCTTATTGGCCAGGAATGGCCCGCTCCTAAGGGGTACTTTCATACCCCCGCCGCTTTTAACGGGCGGCGAATCCGGCCAGGTCTACTGACCAGGGATTTACCCCGGCGTTCGGCTGGCGGCTCCGGAGGGATTTTCAGCAGGCCTCCCGCACCTGGCTTCCACCTTCCCCAGGCTCTCTGAGCGGTACCTCCTGCCTACTCGTCTCCATCATCGCCTTTGGCTTTTTTAGAATTATACTTCAAAAGGACCGAAAAGGCAAATTAAGGGAGCTTGGCAACGCTGGGGGTGTGTCCCCACCCCCTCCCCCTTGGAGGGGTGTCATGGGGGTTCACCATGGTTTTTAGTTTCCCGGCGATTTACCTGAATAAAGGCCGAACTCTGGCCAAAAGGGCCGATTTTAAGACGTAGGCAAAGGCTAATTTGACTATCGGCTTGGTTTCAGGATTGTTACTTGGACGGAGGTTAGCTCCTTGAAGCGCTCGGCATCCCTTTCGGAGCCTACTATTTCCCCATAGTGCATTGGGATGGCTACCTCAGGTTTTATCGCATCGGCTGCTTTGGCTGCTTCCTCAGCGGTCATCACGTATGTCCCGCTAACTGGAAGCAAAGCTATGTCTACTTTGAGGCCTTTCATCTCCGGGATGAAGTCCGTATCGCCAGCATGGTATATTCGCTTCCCCCCCAGGGTAACGATGAACCCTACGTGCCCGGCTTCCTTGGGGTGGAATGGCTTGTTGGTGTTGTAAGCTGGAACAGCTTCAATTTCAATGCCTTTTACTGTGATTTTATCTCCAGGCTTTACCGTCTTCACTTCCCCCTTAAGCTTGCGAGCAGCAGCCGGAATTGTTACTATGACCGTGTCGGCCTTTTGAATTTTGGCTACGTCCTCCGGAGAGCAGTGGTCATAATGGTCGTGGGTTATAAGGATTATGTCGGCCTTTGGGGAATTTGGGGGAAGCTTCCAAGGGTCAATGTACACGGTGACTTCTCCCTCCAAGCGGAAGGAGTCATGGCCGAGCCAGTGGATTTTCTCTACCATATCTTCTCTCCTTCTGGGAATTTGAAAGAGCCTCTTCCTAACGCCTTATCCTGAGGATTAGGTTCAGGATTATCGTCAGGAGCAGGCTCAGGAGGAGGGAAGTAGCCAGGGGTATGTAGCAGCCAAAGTTTTCCCGCTTTATGACTATATCTCCCGGCAAGTGGCCTATGTAAGGCAAACGCCCGGCCAGGATTAGGAATAGTCCCAGAAGGATGATGAGGAAGCCCATGAACAGAAGGAGTTTGCCCATCTCCTCAAAACCGAACATAGCCGTTTCCCTCCCCCGCTTCCTTCTCCTTAAAAGATACCACAAGCTTTCCTCCCAGGCAAGCCGTAAAACGTTGCCGAGGCCGCAGGGTGTCCTCGCGCTTAAAGGCTGCAGCTTTTTCTCTTTTCCACCACTGCTTGGCAACCTCATCATTTGACTTGCTACGCAATTGCGTAAATCAAGGTGTGTCCCAATTTCGTCGGGCTGCCCTTGAATTCGCCGATTGGGAATCGGTCTTCGCCCCCGCTGACAGTGAAGCTGCTTAGGGTTTAACGTTAGCGCAGGCCGACCTCTGGCCAAAGGCCAGAAAAGGCCGATTTCAAGCGGCAGAAAGTTTCCCCACCCCCG
>CAZPWR010000333.1:0-1622 GCA_964590555.1 uncultured Anaerolineae bacterium
ACCGTAGCCTTGGCAATGGAAATGTTTGGAAAAAGCGAGCCAATCTACAAGGATGAGAGGCTTGTCGTCTACCGTGTCCCAACACCGGTGAAAGCGGTCCCTTTCCTCTTCCTTGGGGAGGGATGGGGGAAATTCCACCGGAGTTTTCGCTCCCTCAAGCGGGAAGCCTCTTTGTTCCTCCACGCCCCCGAAGCCTCAAATACCTTTGTGGCTATGGAAGTCAGCTCCTATTCCGGCGGCATTTTGAAGGTTAGGGATGACTTTTACTCTTTCTCTTTCCGGATTCGGCCTCGGGAGAAGCAATCTATCTCATTCCCTGTGAAAGCTAAAGCTGGGGACAACCTCGTATTGCTTGAATGGGAGCCGGAACTGGGGGGCGAAGAGCTCCAAATTTGGTCCCTCAGGATTTTGGAGCCGATTTCCCAATCCTATCGGAAGGGGGTGACTGGCTTTGAGGGTTAAAATTCCGCCTGCCCTTTGGCTAACCTTAATCCTCCTTACAAGCCTTGCCCTGCGTTTGTACAACATCAACTGGGACGAATTCCAGCACGCTCACCCCGATGAGCGCTGGATAACAATGGTGGCAGTGGAAATTCACCTGCCCAAAAACCTCTCAGAAGCCTTCAACCCTCGGCTGTCCCCTCTCAACCCGCTTTACGACCCCGAGGCCCAGGCCCCAAGGGGTTTCGCTTACGGCCACTTACCCCTTTACATCCTAACCTCCTTGGCTGGGTTCCTCTCAGCCATAGGCAAGGCCTTTTTCCCCGGCTCCATCCTCACCCTCCTGCCGACTTATGACTACATCAACCTCCTGGGCAGGGTGCTTTCGGCTCTGTTTGACACTGGAACCGTTTACTTAATCTACAAGACGGGCAAATTGCTTTACGGGGAGAGGGTGGGGCTTTGGGCCGCCGCTTTTGTCTCTTTGACCGTCTCCCACATCCAGCTGGCCCATTACTATGCCTTTGACCCAGTAGCTACCTTCTTCGTAGTCCTTTCGGTTTATTTCTCGGCCAAGCTGACCAAAGCCGGTAGGAAAATGGATGCTTTCTTGGCCGGAGCTGGAGCCGGGTTAGCCATATCCTCAAAGTTCAGCGCGGCCCCTGTATTGGCTGCAGTGGCTTTAGCTTGCTGGCTATCGCCCAAGAAGGAATCAAGGCTCAAACTTCTGGCCCTCTCAGCTTTGGCTGCCTTCCTGGCCTTCGCCATAACCTCTCCCTTCGCCTTGCTTGACTTTAAATCTTACCTTGCCAGGATAGGAGAACAGGGCCAGATGGTCCGGGGCAAGCTTGATTACCCCTACACCAGGCAATACCGCGGGACGCCTCCTTTCGTCTATCACATTGAGCAGCAGCTCCGCTGGGGGATGGGTTGGACATTGGGGCTTACGGCCTTTGCCGGCTTCGCCTGGGCCACAATCCGCCTTGTGCGGAGGAAAAGCCCTCCCGGCGAAGCTGTAATCCTGGCCTGGGTCTTGCCTTACTTCATCATCAATGGCTCGTTCATGGTCAAATTCATGCGCTACCTGCTCCCCATCGTGCCTTTCCTCATCCTCTTTGGTTCCCTCCTTTTGGAGAGCTTATCGGCAAAGGTCCGTCGGCTTCCTCTGGGCTTAATTGTCC
>CAZPWR010000334.1:0-6920 GCA_964590555.1 uncultured Anaerolineae bacterium
CCCCAAACCCCCTTAGTAGAAGAAGGATAGGGGATCTTGAGTTTCCCAGGCCCAAAGGGCGGGATAAACACTTTTTCTGCGTTAGCGTTTCCTTGCTAACTCCGGGCACTGCATTGGGTAAGGAGAAAAGCCCGGTGCACAGGGCGCTGGAAGCGCCCTCTCCCCCCGGTAGCCGTTCGGGAACGCGGGTCGCCAGGACGGAGGGCGCTTCAGCGCCTCATCTTTGCCTTAGCGGAAAGGCCGATATGGTGAGCCAATTCGTGAGGGGGAAGCAGAATACAGGCTTGTTGCCAAGTAGAATCAAAGCGACCGCTCATTATGGCCGCTCGGATAGGCAGCAACCGTTCCGCACCAGGGCGACTCCAGCTTGATGACTGCCATAAAAATGCTCTTCGGCCAGATTCCAAATCCAGGCTGCACCATCCCCGATTACCTTACTCTCCACCGCCCGTTCCCATCCACGCTTCCATGCTTCGGCCCATAACATCTCCCCAAAGACCTCCGGCCATCCCAAATGGGCTACATAACTTGTGTGGGCAGCACGCCCCAACTCCTCTACTCCCCCCATCCTCCCCTTTGGCATTAACCTCCGTAACGATTCCTCATACCCTGGTATGCTCATAGCGTGAGCCTTCCCCTCCTCTGCCAACTTTTAAAACCTCTCCCCCCTTTCCTGTGCATGTCCGATACATAGGTGCCTCCGTTGGCTGCGATAACTCTGGTGCCCGCTCGCTCAATCTTTTCCGCAGCTTGAGCAAAATCTCTTCTATCCCAGGTTCGGCTCCTCAACCTTCTCGCTCCACTTGAGGAACTTTGGCGCCAACCTTCCCCGCCTTATGCCGGAGGTTATCTTGGGATAGGGCACGGAAGAGCTGCAAATAATCCCGCAAGTGTCGGGTGATCAGGAATTTTTTCCGCACGAGCTCTCGCCCCTTGGCCCCCATCTCTTGGGCCTTTTTGGGGTTCTGAAGCAAATATAGGGTCCAACGGGCGCATTCCTCTACATTGTCCACCAGGAAACCAGTCTCACCGTCAATGACTTGGAGAGTGAGACCACCAGCCCTACCTCCTATTACGGGCTTCCCTTTCCACAAGGCTTCCGTTACCGCCAGACCGAAGCCCTCGCGGATGGATTTCTGGATGATTACGTCGGACACAGTCTGGAAGGCTCCCACCTCCAATGCACCTACGCCGTGGAAGTTGTGCAGGATGTGGATGTCAAAATCTTCCCCGGCATGACGAATGGTCCTGTCCAGGTAATACCACCCTTCGGGATCGTCAGAGGCCATGGAACCTACCAGTGCCAGTTGCACCTCTGGCACTTGCTCCTTGATAATGCGGTAGGCATCAATCACCCCCAGGGGGTCCTTCCAGGGATCGAAACGGCTGACTTGAGTGATTAGAGGGCGACTGGGGTCAATGCCAAAGCGGGCCACAACCTCGCGGGCCCTCTCCAGTGGCAAGGGAACATTCTTAGGCGAGAGTGGATCAATGCCCGGCGGGATAATGATTACACGGTCAGGGGCTATACCTGGCCCCACGAACTGCGCCAGGGTGAAAATATAAGCATCGTACTCAGAGATATAGGGGGCAAAGAAGTCCCAATAAGCGGGGTTGGGATGGGAAGTATCAATGTGACAGCGCCAGATCCAATGCTTGACATTTCCCCGCCCGTGGTAATACAATAGGCCAGCCGGCTGCGGATCGTGAACGATCGCAAAATCGTAATCCCCTTCGAACTCCTTGGCATATTGTTGGTTGTACCGCTGCCAGATGGCCTTCATCTCTTCGGTGAAGGGGATGTCCATACCTTGCAAACCGTTGTGGCAAGCTTTAGTCACTTGGAAGAACTCGTAGCTACCCTCGATGACCTGCCACTCAACGTCAAGACCTACATCTCGCATGAGCGGCACCAGGCTGAAGAGGATCTCAGCTACCCCTCCACCGAAAGCAGTGGCGTTGATGTGGACCACTTTTGCCCCTTTGAGCTGGTCAGCCAGCTCGCGGATCTCAGCGATGGCTTCTTCACCTACGATGGGCAGGTAATCCTTCAACAACTTTCTCTCTAATTTGACTTTAGGCAGCATGAGCCCTTTCCTAAAGAGAGATAAACAGCCTACGGATTTTGCAGTTATTGTTGTGATAGTTACAACTGGCCTTAGCCTTTCACCGCTCCAGCCAGGATGCCGCGCACGAAGTAGCGTTGCAAGGAAAAGAACAACACCAGTGGTACGACCATGGAAACAAAGGCGGCCGAGGTGAGCAAGTGCCAATTCTGCCCCAGGGAGTTCACCAAACTTGAGAGTTTGAGCGTTAATGGTGCTACCCTCTCCGTTCCCCCTAGGTAGATCAGCGCCACCAGCAAGTCGTTCCACACCCACAAAAACTGGAAGATGGCTAACGAAGCCAGGGCCGGGACGGAGAGGGGCAGCGCCAGGCGAAAGAAGGCAACAAAGTGTGATGCGCCATCCAGGTAAGCTGATTCGAATAGGTCTTTGGGCAATGAACCGAAGAAGTTGCGCAGGAGGTAAACAGCAAAAGGCAGGCCATAGCCAGTGTGGGCCAGCCAAATGCCAAGGAAAGTGCCTGCCAGCCCGAGCCGGTTATAGATGCGCAGGATGGGAATAAAGGTCATCTGGAGAGGGATCACTAACAGGCCTATTACGATGGCAAAGAGGAGTTGCCGTCCGGGAAATTCCATCCAGGCGAAGGCATACGCGGCTAAGGCGGCCACCGTAATAGGGATAAGAGTGGAGGGGATGGTTATTATGAAGCTGTTGAGGAAAGCCCGCCCCATACTTTGGGCGGAAAGAACATTGACGTAGTTCTGCAGCGTATACTGAGTGAAATCGAAAGGATGCTGAAAGACTGTCCACCAGCCGGAGGTGAGGACATCATTTCTGGGCCGGAACGAGCTAATTAGTAGCCCCACAGTCGGCATCAGCCAGATCAAGCAGATGGTAATAATGGCCAGATGCAGCGGCAAGCTCGAAAATGCCTTGGCTAATTTCTTTTTCATCTTCATCGCATGGCCTCCTGCTCCTGGAATCGGCGGATGTTAAACAACATGACCGGGATGATGGCCAGAAGCAAGATAACGGCGATGGAGCTGGCCCGCCCGAAGTTAAGGAAATGGAACATTTCTTTGTACATACGATTGGCGATGACTTCAGTGCCCAAATCACCATTGGTCATGACGTAGACAAGGTCAAAAACCTTAAGCACGTTAATCACCAGGGTAGTAGCCACCACAGCGATGGTGGGTTTAATCATGGGCAAAGTAATGTGCCAGAAGACCTGCCATTCGCTGGCTCCATCCACCCGTGCGGCCTCCACCAGCTCCTTAGGGATTCCCTTGTACGCTGCCGATAGGACCACCATGCAGAAGCCTGTCCATATCCACACCCCGACGGCGATAATAGCAAAGTTGTTCGTCGCCCTGTTGACCAGCCACCCTATGGGGTTTAAATTCATCAGTCTTAAAATAGCATTGAGCAGGCCTATCTGAGCTGCATTGGCGGGCCTGTAGGCGTACACGAATTTCCAGATCACCCCAGCGCCCACAAAGGAGATGGCCATAGGCATAAAGATGATGGATTTGGCCACCGCCTCGTAACGAACGCGATCCAGGATCACGGCCAGGATCAGCCCCAATGAGAGAGTCAGCCCCGTGAACAGAACCAGCCAGAGGAGGTTGTTTCTGAAAGCAATAAGCATATCCTCTGAGGTCAGGGCCCAGATGTAGTTTTGCAAGCCCACGAAGTTCTCTGAGCGTTCGTCGAAGAAACTAAGGTATAAGGTGTGCAAGGTGGGATAGACCAGGAAGAACCCCAAGAATAACAGGGTGGGGGCCAGGTATAACCAAGGCAACACGCCTCCCTTTTTCATATCATACCCCTCCTCTTGATGGCCTGGTTTTCAAAAATGACGCTCTTGCACAGCCGCCCCCACACCAGGAACAGGAGCTGGCCTTCTCGCTACCCGCCTCCAGTCCCCCCTCAGTGGAGAAAGGTCCCTTGACTTTTCAAGAAGCGGGAAAGTAAAGGCCGCGGGGGGAACTCGCCAGCTCCTTCCCACAGTCGACCGACTGTTGGAAAGCAGGCTCACTCCCCCCGCTTTTTGAAGGGTCTTTAGCTCACCATGCACTTCCTTCAGCCGCTTCTTGATGGCCTTCTATTTATAGGCCTCGACGGCGCTGGCCTCGATGTCCCTGAGGACGGCGTCTAGGTCCTTGCCGCCCACATAGTCCAAGACACCCTTCCAGAAGGATCCGGAACCTACGGCAGCTGGCATCAGGTCAGAGGCGTCGAAGCGGAAGACCTCAGCCTCGACTACCATCTTGGCCATCTTCCTGGTTAGGTCATCGGGGTAGACGTCCAGGCTCACCCGCTTGTTAGGCGAGAGGAACCCACCTTTGGCTGCCCAAATTTCCTGTGGTTTGGGCGAGGCCAGGTATTTCATCAGCTCACGAGCTTCAGGCGTATCGTTGAACATGACGATGAGGTCAGCCCCGCCTAACACTGGAGTGCCCCACTTTGGGTCAATGGGCGGGAAGGGGAAGAAGTCGTAGTCCTCTCCGGCCACCAATCCCTCGGGGAAGAAGCCGATGATGAAACTGGCCTGGCGGTGCATATAGCAGCCGGGTGGGCTGGAGAACAAGGGGAGAGGCGAGTCGCCAAAGTTAGTGGCCAGTACCCCCGTCCTCCCACCGTAAACGTATTTGTCATTGGTAGCTATCTGACCAAAGAGCTCCCAGGCCTTCTTGATGGCTGGATCGGTCCAGGGAATCTCGTGAGCTACCCACTTGTCGTAAACTTCTGGCCCAGCGGTGCGGAGCATGATATCTTCAATCCAGTCGGTGCCTGGCCAACCGCTGGCGGCACCGCTCTCCAGGCCAATGCACCAGGGCACCTTGCCATCAGCTACAATTTTGTCGGAGAGGGCGATTAGTTCTTCCCAGGTAGTGGGCACAGTATAGCCAGCAGCCTTGAAGGCCTTGGGGTTATACCACACCAGGCTCTTGTTGGCCACTTTGTAAAAGACGCCATAAAGGGTGCCCTTGTAGCTGGCCAAATCGAGCCAGGACTTGGCGTAGTCCTTCCGGAGTTGTTCCATGTCCATGAAGGTGCTGATGTCCACCAGGACGCCTCTCTCGGCCAGCTCGTACATTTGGCCAGGGTTGGGCAGGATAGCCAGGTCGGGTGGATTGCCAGCTTCCACCCGCGTGGTGAGCACGGCCGGCAGGTCGCGGGTGCCCTCGAAAGCCATGCCAATCCCTGTTTCCTCGGTGAAGGGGAAGACAGCCTCTTGGAAGGCCGCCAGCTCATCGCCACCCCACACGCCAAGCACGGTCACAACCCCGCGGCTGACGGGCACCTCCTTGGGGACTACCACCGTCTCTTTGATCACCTGAGGGGTGGGGGTTGCGCACGCGGCCACCATGTTGAGGACTACAATTATACTTAACAACCAGATGGACCTTTTCATTTTTTTCCTCCTTTTGAAAAATTGATTCCCTTAAAAAGCTCCTAAGGCCATCTCCAGGCCCAAAAAATGGCCCTTGCACGGAACTTAGAGCAACTTTTCAGCGGGGTCAAAGCTAAACCCACTTTTTGCCGCAAAGATTTCCTTAACCTCACCTCCTTTCCTAGAACTCTCATAACGCTGGCATTGCCGTGCCCTTAGCGACGATATTAGCCTGATCCCCCAATCGGGTCTTGGTGAATCCACAAGATTCTCTGATCACCAGCTCTGTCTCCAGAAGCAAAGGGCTATCAGGCACATTCTCACCGTTTATTATCTTGATCAACATGTCCATAGCAGTTGCCCCCAGTTCATAAGCAGGAAGACGCACGGTGGTCAAAGGAGGGTTGATATAGCGGGCCAGGCGCACATCGTCAAAGCCCACCACTGCCATGTCCTGAGGTATGGCCAGGCCTCTCTCATGGATGGCCGCCAACGCACCAAAGGCCACTAAGTCACTGGCCACAAAGACGGCTGTTGGCGGTGGAGAGAGGGCAAGGAGTTTTTTCATGGCTGCATATCCGCTCTCTTCAGTGAAATCCCCGTAGCACACCAGTTCTTCTTCGTAAGGCAGGCCATACTGCGAAAGAGCCCTGCGATAACCTTCCAGACGATGGGCGCTGGCGGTATACTGAGGTGGGGCGTTAGAGATGAAGCCAATACGCCGATGTCCTAATTTGATGAGGTGTTCCACCGCTTTTCTGGCGCCATTGATGTTATCCACATCTACAGAAGGGAGACCGGAGCCAGGGAGCTGACCGAGAAGCACTACTGGAAATCCCATGTGACACAATTTGGGCAATTGCTCATCATCAGAGCGAGGCCCCGATAGGATCAACCCATCAATGCGCTGCTCCAAGACCAGGTCAATATAAGCAAAGGGTTTGCTGATGTCCTCAACTGGCTCCACCAACACCCGAAAACCGCGGGGGCGTGCGATGTCACTAGCCCCTCTCAGTACTTCTGGGAGAAAGGCATCGGAGAAAACCCGATCAGGGCTTTGACAGAGGACAAAACCAACGAGGCAGCTTTTTTGGGTGACCAGGGAGCGAGCAGCAGCGTGGGGGAAGTAACCTAATTCGCGGGCAGCCTGGAGCACCTTTTGGCGGGTCTTTTCAGAGATCCGCGCAGTGGAGACGTTGTTGAGGACGAAAGAAACAGTGGTTCGAGAGACCCCAGCTAAGTTCGCTACGTCCTGGCTCGTGGCGCGTTTTCTGGCCAATTTAGCTCCCTCAGCACTGAGCTAACACGTTTTACTAAAACGTGTTACCTATAATATATCACAAATCATAAGCATTGTCAAGTCGGGGCCGGGGGGGGGGGGGCGTCCCAAAATCGTCGGGGCCCGGGGGGCCAGGGCGGAACGGGCCTGGGCGGGGTTGACTAAGGCGCGGGAC
>CAZPWR010000335.1:0-4057 GCA_964590555.1 uncultured Anaerolineae bacterium
GCGCGCGGGTACGAGGTGGAGAAACTGGAGGGCGGGCTATTGGCCCAGATTCGCAAGATGGCCCCGCTGATTGTTCCGGTGACCATCAATGCGATTGTCAGCGCGGAGGACATCGTGAACGCGATGGACCTGCGCTGTTTCGGGCTGCGCCCCCGGACCTGGCTGCACGAACTCCGGTATGCGCCGCGCGACTATGTCCTGATTGGGTTCAGCGTGTTGTTGCTGGTGGGGTCCACCCTGATTCGTACCCTCCTGCGGGTGGGCGACCTCTGGGTGCCGGAAGCGGTTCTGCGCCTTTTCGGTTTTTGAAAGCGTCATCGGGAAAAGCGTTTTTGTGGAGGCTTTGCCCCTAAAAATGCTTTTTCTTGCTAACCTTTGCTGCGAATTCTATGGACTTCAGAGCCAGGGTCATATTATTAAGAGCTTTTCACTCGTTCCTAAGCGAGCTTAGCCAGCTCGCCAGCTATGTGAGAGTGCTTTTGCCCTTTTATATCCCCCTCTAAACGCTTGAGGACATCCTTAGGGCTGACGCGAAGGATGTTACGAACCGATGCCTTGGTCATGTCCAAGAAAGCGGCGATTTCTTCCTTGTTTCATTGGCCAGGACTACGGCGTAAGCAGCCTCCGGACGCGTCTGTCAGGTCAGCGGTGCTTTGCCCTTGCATTTGACCTAACCGCAAGGTGGTAATAAATTCGGCGGTTGGGTACACAGAGGTTGCGGGGTTGAAATTTAAAAGTGACGTTAAACGTCTGGGAGAATGGTATAGTGGAACTAAACAAGGAGAACGAAAGAAATAAGCTCAACAAGTGTGCTGCCCAACCTGCGTTTGGTGCGACCCGTTTACCCGAAACCACAAGAGCGGGGGATGGGTAGCGAAAGAGGGATGCCGAAGTAAGCGCCGCCCAACAAGCGGCTGGAGTGACCGCGCTATTGCGGCGGTTTGCAGAGGTGGGTGAGCCTGCTGAGGTCTTAAACGTGCCTGTTCTGCGCGGCTGCTCAAGAAAAGCGTAAGTATATGTTGGTTCACTTCCTGCAGCTGACTGCTTCTTGCTTTGCTTGGTCGCAGTGGTTGAGCTTCTTGCTCGCATGGTCCGCAGAATGGAAGTTGGGCCCTCATGCCTCTTTGACTGGGGAATGTATAAGTAGTTTAACTCTTACAATCCGTGGCCCCTTCATCTCGGTCACAGTCAAGGTTATCCCATCGCACTTTAGCTCATCGCCCTCTTTGGGAATACGTTGGAGGCGAGTAAAAATCAACCCGGCCAAGGTCTCGTAGTCTTCGCTTTCGGGTAGGCTGAGGTTCAAGATTTCATTCACTTCATCTACCCTTAAGCCCGCATCAAGGTAATAGACGTTGTCCTTGACCTTTTCAACGATGGGCTTTTCCAGAGCCGACTCATCGGTAACACGGCCTACTATCTCTTCAAGTAGCTCCTCAAGGGTAACAAGCCCAGCCGTTCCTCCGTATTCGTCTATAACAACCGCCATCTGTATGCGGTTAGCCCTCATTTCCTTCATCAGTTCATCAATGGGCTTGCTTTCGGGGACGAAATAAGCTGGGCGAGCCAATTCCCGTAATTTGCGAGAGAAGCTCTCCGGTTCTTGGCTTATGTTAAGGAGCACATCCTTTATAGCCACAAAACCAATGATGTTGTCCAGCGAACCTTCGTAAACGGGGTAACGGGCATGGCGGGAGCGCTTGAATTCCTCCAGAAAATCGGCCAAGGTGGAATCGGCTTCTATAGCTACAATTTCCGTCCGCGGTATCATCACCTCTCTCACCGCCCTCTCCCCGAAATCAAAGACTTTGGTAATAAGCTCTTCCTCCGTCTCCTCCAAAATCCCTTCCTGGTAACTTCCCCTAATTAAAGCTTTGAGTTCTTCAACGGTATGAGCAGCCTTAAGAGCGGTTCCGACTTCTATCCCCAAAGGTTTAAGGATGAGGGCCGCAGAGCGGTCCAGGAGCCAGATGAGCGGTTTAAAGGCGATGTAAAACCATTGCATGGGGATGGCGGAGGCCAGGAATACTTTCTCGCCCCAACGTAAGGACAGGCTTTTGGGGACTTGCTCGCCTAAAAGGACGTGGAGGTAAGTGATTATGCCAAAGGCCAAGATTGCCCCGGCCGTATGAGCAACCAAATCTCCAGCCCAGCCGAAAGCTTGGCGGGTAAAAGGAATGAGGATGTAAGCTATGGTTTCTTCCCCAATCCATCCCAAAGCAAGGCTTGCTATGGTTATACCCACTTGCGAGGCGGCTATGTAACGGTCGGGGTTATTGAGGAAATACAATGCTACTGTTGCTGCGCGGCTCCCTTTGGAAGCCTTCATTTCCAGGGAAGCCCTTTTGGTGGAAACCAAAGCAAACTCGGTTCCAGAGAAGAAGGCATTCAAAGCAATGAGGAAAAGGACGATAAAAAGCCTTAAAACCAATAAAGAACTTTCATCCATCCTTCACCACCTCCTAATCAGGCGCCAAACGAGGGTCGGAAATCTTTCAAAAGGAGCTGCACACTCTCCTGATTGCCCCAGTAATCAAGCTTCGGGGTATAGACGAGGTCCATAAATTCCCTTATTTCTCTGACCCTCGGGCCCATCCTGAAGCCGATAGCTACCCAATTTTTTGAGGCCCAAGAGAGGGTTAAGCGCAAATGCTTGGATTCTTCCCCCACAAGCCGGTATTCCCGCACTTGAACTCTGCGGGTAAGGAATAGAGGCTCAGGGTTAGCGTAACCGAATGGTTCAAGCTTAGAGATGTACCGACAAAGCTCTGGGGTGATTTGGTCCAAGGGGGCTTCGGCATCAATGTTTAAAGTAGGGATTAGGTCCAAATCCCTAAGGCTTTCTTGAGCTATCTCTTCCAAGCGTGCTTGAAGGGCAGGCAAGTTGCGGGTTTCAAGGGTCAAGCCAGCCGCTGCGGCATGCCCACCATACCGCTGGAGGAGGTCAGCACACTGATCCAGAGCTTTGGTGATGTCAAATTCTGGGATGCTTCTGGCCGAACCACGGCTCCTTTCAGGGGATAGCTCCAGGACTATGGCTGGGCGGTAGAATTCCTCCGTGAGCTTGCTGGCAACAAGCCCAACCACTCCCGGTGCGAACCCTTCGTCCCCTACCATTATCACCAAGTTTTTCTCCAAAACTTCCAAAGCTTTGAGGCGCGCTTTCTCCAATTGCTCATTCATAAGCTTTTGGCGCTGCCTGTTCCAGCGGTCCAATTCCTTTGCCAACTCCAAAGCTGAAGCCTCTTCTCGGCTTGTGAGCAAGTCCAAACTCAGCATAGCGGTGGCGAGGCGGCCTGGGGCATTCAAGCGCGGCCCCAAGATGAAGCTTATAGCATACGAATCAACCGCTCCAGGAGCTATACCCGCTACTTGCATTAAAGCCTTTAGGCCTGGCCTAACAGGTGAGTTAAGAAGCTGAAGCCCTCGGATGGCCAGAGTTCGGTTCTCACCTATCAGAGGCACAACGTCAGCTATGGTCCCTAAGGCCACTAAATCGTAAAAGTTAGGCTCTTCTCTGAGGCCGGGAGCGATGGGAACGCGGCGATTGGCCATGAAGAGGGCTTGGGAAAGCTTAAAGGCCACTCCAACGCCGGCCAAGTCCTTGAATGGATAAGGGCAATCTTCCCTTTTAGGGTTGATTACGGCCAAGGCTGGGGGAATCTCCGGCCCTATTGAATGGTGGTCGGTTATTATCAGGTCAAGGCCGATTTGGCGAGCGAAGCGGGCTTCCTCCACCGAGCGGATGCCGCAATCGGCGGTTATGACCAGCTTTATCCCTTTGCGGGCAAGGGAGCGGAGGGCAGGCTTGTTGAGGCCATACCCCTCGTAAAGCCTATCGGGGATGTAGGGTATGGCGTTTCCGCCCAGGGCTTTCACGGTCTCCAACAGTATAGCAGTGGCTGCTACTCCATCCACATCAAAGTCTCCGTATATAGCGATTGGTTCCCGTTCTCTTATGGCCTTGCGGATGCGTGTAACTGCCTTATCCATATCCTTAAGCTTAAATGGGTTAAAGGGCTCTTCTCCGCCCTTGAGGAAAGCCTCAATTTGCGAG
>CAZPWR010000336.1:0-4229 GCA_964590555.1 uncultured Anaerolineae bacterium
CCCATAGGCCTTTCCCTGGGAGCAGCCCTCGCCCTCCACCTCGCCGCCCACTACCAGGTTGACGGTGTTTTGGCCCTTTCAGCCCCCGCTTTCATAAAAGACCCACGCTTAATTTTCCTGCCCATCCTCAAGCACTTCATCCGTTTTGTCAAAAAGGGACCGCCGGACTTCCTGGACCCCTCCGTCCCCCAGAGGCATTTGGATTACCCGGTTTACCCCACCAAATCCATAGAGCAGCTGCTTAAGTTCTTGGCTCACTTAAGGGGAGAGCTGAGCTTAATCAAAGCCCCAGTGCTTTTCGTCCACTCCCGAACCGATAAATCTGTCCCGCCGGAGAACCCAATTTACTTGCTTGAGCACATTGGCTCCTCCGAAAAGTCCATCGTTTGGATAGAACGAAGCGGCCACGTCATAACCGAAGACATTGCCCGAGGGGAAGTGTTCAATGCGTGCCTTGATTTTATTCGCCGCCATTCTGGCCCTGGCCCTTCAGAGCTGTAGCCAACCCCATGAAGAGTTAAGCATCGGGGCAGCCCCGGTAATGATGAAGCCTTTGGATGAGTTAGCCACAGAATTTAAGGGATGCAAAGTGAGCATAAGTTATGCTGCCTCAGGCCAGATAGCTCAGCAAGTCCGGCAAGGTGCCCCGTTTGACCTCCTAATCCTGGCAGATAAGGACAACATTGAAGCCTTGGCACAGGAAGGATTTGTGCTGGATGGAAGCGTTAAAGTCTATGCCCGAACGAAGTTAGTTGTGTGGGCGCCGGAAGAGAAGGAGCGCCCCAAAAGCTTTGAGGATTTAGCCCAAACTCTGGGCAAAATAGCGGTGGCCAATCCCGATGTTTCCCCTTATGGGAAAGCAGCAGTTCAAGCCTTGCAGAACTCAGGCCTCTGGGGAAAAGTGAAGGATAGGCTCGTCTATGCTGAAAATGTCTCCCAAGCATTGCAATACGCAAAAGCAGGCGATGCTCTTGTCGCCATTGTGCCTCTCCCACTCGTCATTGACATCAATGGCTATTACTTCCCAGTTCCAACGGAGCATTACACGCGGCCTGAACAAGCCCTGGCTATCCTGAAGGGGGCTCAACACGAGAAATGCGCTCGGGATTTCGTCGCTTATTTCCTCGGGCCAAAGGGGAAAATGGCTTTGGGAAAATACGGATTTGAGGTTGTGGAGGATTGAAGGGATGGATTTAAGCCCGCTCTTCCTTTCCTTGAAAGTTGCTTTTGTTGCTACAATCTTGACCGCAATAACAGGGCTTGGGTTCGCTATACTGATGGCAAGAGTCCGCTTTCCTGGCAAAAGCCTGGTGGAAGCTTTCCTGACCTTGCCTTTAGCCCTCCCGCCGAGCTCGGTGGGATATTATCTTTTGGTGATAATGGGCAAGAAAGGCCCGCTGGGCTGGCTTGGTTGGCTTTTCACCTGGAAAGCGGCAGTTCTGGCCTCCTGGATTGTAGCCTTACCCCTCATGTTCCGCACAGCTAAGGCTGCTCTGGAAAGCGTGGACATATCCCTTGAGATGGTCGCCAGGACTCTGGGAAAGCCTCCGTGGAGAGCTTTCGTGGATGTGACCTTGCCTTTGGCCAGCCGAGGCATTCTGGCAGGCATTATCCTCAGCTTTGCCCGAGCTCTTGGGGAATTCGGGGCCACGTTGATGGTGGCCGGGAATATCCCAGGGAAAACAAGGACAATCCCCTTGGCCATTTACACTGCAACTCAAGTCAACCGGATGGACATAGCCTCCTTCTGGGTCATAGTTACAGCCGCTTTGGCTTACACTTTCATCCTGGCCGTGAACAAACTGCAGGAAAAATGAGGCCAATATTGGTAGCGCATTTTTCCAAAAAGCTGGGGAATTTCTCACTCAACGTCAACCTTGAGCTTGGGAAAGAGGTCTTAGTCCTATTCGGCCCTTCAGGAAGCGGCAAAACCTCCATCTTGCGCTGCATCTCCGGCCTCCTAACACCCGACCAGGGCTTGATAGAGCTCAATGGCCAAGTCCTTTTCTCTTCTGACGGTAAAAAGGTGAAAACCAATGTACCGGTGCACTTGCGGCAGATAGGATTCGTCTTCCAAGATTATGCCCTCTTCCCCCACATGACAGTAGCCCAAAACATCCTCTACGGATGCAAGGACCGAAGTAAGGGAAAAGAGCTTCTGAACAGCCTACTGGAGAAAATGAGGCTAAAAGGCCTTGAGGATTACTACCCCCATCAGCTTTCGGGTGGACAGAAGCAGAGGGTAGCAATAGCCAGAGCGCTCATGGCTGAAGCCAAGCTCCTGCTCCTGGATGAACCTTTCTCAGCCCTGGATAGGCCAGTCCGACGCAAGCTTCAGTCCGACCTTTTGAGGCTCCAAGAGGAACTGGCGATCCCAATGGTTCTGGTTACGCATGATTTGGAGGATGCTTTCGCCATGGGTCACAAGCTGGCAATAGTGAATGACGGGAGGATTGAACAAGTCGGGGACAAGGAGGATGTATTCCGGCATCCACGCACCAGGGCCGTAGCCAGGTTCATAGGGGCCAGGAACATCATGGAAGGGAAAGTGGTAGGCAAAGACGAAAGAGGGGTGCGCATAGAATGGATGGGCCTCGTGTTTGAAGCGCCTCCGCAAAAAGTAGCCATCGGCTCAGAGGTGGTATTCTGCATCCGGCCTGAGGATGTGATGATCGTAAGGCCCGATAGGCCTGTGCGGGAAGGAATCAAGGAAAACCTCTTAAGCGGAGTAATAGTGAGGGAAATCCACCGCGGTACCCATTACTCCCTCTTCTTCAAAGCTAACTCGGTTGAAACCGGCAAGGATTACGACTTTGAAATCTCAATCCCCTTGCATGCTTACTTGCGCTTAGGCCTTAAAGTTGGTAAAGAGGTGATGGTCTCCCTTAAGAAGAGCGCCCTTCACATCATCCCGGAACCTTAAGCCACTACGTAGGGCTTTTGAGGCCGCTTCCGGTTAGTATAACCACAATGGTCTTGCCCGAAAGGTAGGCTAACTGGTCCAAAGCAGCCCCTGCCACTGCCGAGGTGGGCTCCACAAAGAAGCCCTTCCGAGCAAGCTCCTTACGGGCTTTCAATATTTCCTCCTCCTCCACCGCTAAAATTTCCCCTCCAGTCTCCTTCACCGCCTGAAGTATCTCTTTGGCCCGGAGAGGGCGAGCTATGCTTATGCCCTCGGCTACCGTGGGTTTAGGAACATATCCGGCTATTTCCTCAATCCCCAAGCGGGAAGCTTCAAACAGCGGAGAGCAATTCTTAGCCTGGACTCCATACAGTGCGGGGATTTGGTCTATCAGCCCAGCTTTCAGGAGGTCTCGGAAGCCCCGGTAGAGCCCGAGCAACAAAGTTCCATGTCCAACTGGAAGGACGACGGCATCGGGAGCTCTGCCAAGTTGCTCCCAAATCTCGTAAGCTGCTGTCTTCATGCCTTCCAGGATTAGGGGGTTGTAGTAATGGCTGGCATAATAATAGCCCTTTTCGGTTTCCTCGCGGACAGCTCTGGCTGCTTCTTCCCTCGGCCCTTCTACTTCCACCAGTTCTGCCCCGTAAATGGTTATCTGGGCTTTTTTCGCTGGAGAAGCATGAGCCGGGACGAATATCCGAGCTTTTATTCCAGCCCTGGCCGCATAGGCTGCAAGGGAAGCTCCAGCGTTCCCCGATGAATCCTCCACTACCTCCTTAATCCCTAACCCCTTTACGAAACTCACCAGCACCGCCGTCCCCCTATCCTTGAAGGAGCCTGTGGGCGAAAGATATTCCAACTTGAGGTAAACAGGCATGCCCTTCCACTCGGCTTCCACAATCGGGGTCATACCCTCTCCCATGGAGATGATTTCCCCTACGTCCGGGAGCATTTCCTTGTATCGCCATAAGGATAGATTTTCTCGGCTGATTTTGGTTGGCAAGAATGGCTTTGGGTTACGGATGTTAAAATAACCTCCGCAAGGGCAACGCCAGAGCCTGGTGTTTAGCGGGAAAGAATTGCCACAGGCAGAGCAAACGAACTCCATAGCTTCCTCCTTGTCATTGCAAGAGCACGAAATATCCGACGCAATCTCCCGCCGATGTTTGGAGATTGCTTCGCCTCGCTCGCAACGACTTGCGAGCAGAGCGTCCAAAGGCAATGCCCATCAGTAATCACGGGATAAAAGGTGAACGTTTCCGATTCGGACATTGGTGAGGCCAGCCGCAAGGGCTGCCTCCTCGCACTCCTTCGCATGACGGTAAGA
>CAZPWR010000337.1:0-4374 GCA_964590555.1 uncultured Anaerolineae bacterium
AACACCGATTGGCTCCCCTGCGCTCCGGGTTATCATGGTGACTTTAGAGACCGCCGCAATGCTGGCCAACGCTTCGCCTCTGAAGCCAAGAGTCCTTATGGCCGAAAGGTCATTTATCGTAGCAATTTTGCTGGTGGCGTAGCGGGCAAAGGCCAGCTCCACTTCTTCAGACGGGATGCCACAGCCGTTATCGGTAACTTTTATCAACCTTATCCCGCCACCGAAAACTTCAACCTTGATTTCGGTAGCCCCAGCATCAAGGGCATTCTCCACCAGCTCTTTGACTACAGAAGCTGGCCTTTCAACAACTTCTCCAGCCGCTATCTTATCAGCAACCTCTGGGGGAAGGACTTTTATGGGCATGGATTTGCTCTCAAATGCTTTTTACGGCAAAATTGTAGCATACCAATCATTGTAGGGCAAGGAGGCGATATGGCTTTGTCCACTTTCCCACGCACCTATACGGTTGAAATTTCTCCTTTAGATTCCCACTTGGTAGGAATCCATTGCATGCTTATGGACCCCTACCATCATTTGGAAATGGACTTGGTTCTGGATGCCTCAAACCCTGAGGCTATGGTGGTCAAGGAAGCCAAAGCTTCCATGGCGAGAGTGCCGTATCCAGTATGCCGGGAGCCACTGGAAAGGGTTAAGGAGCTTGAAGGGCTCAAGATTGAGCGGGGAATAAGGCGAACTGTAACCAGGCTTCTGGGAGGGCCTAAGGGTTGTGTCCATTTGGTGGACATGTTCATGGAGGGGATTCGTTTGGCCATACAAGCGGTAGTGGTGGTTTGGAGCGAGAAGCTACCTCCGGAGGAAGGGGAAAGGCTGCGGGGAAGGGTCTTGGGCGGAGTTTGTATCGCTTATCCCTTGCCCGAAAGCTCTCAGTGACCGCTGGCGGTTTGGAAAGAAAGTATTTCCAGCACCTTTCTGGCTACTTCTAAAGAGGCAAGCTTTTGCGCCTCCTGCGTAGAAGCGCCTATGTGCGGGGTAAGGATAACTTTATCGCTGCAAAGAAGGGGGCTACCAACCGGAGGCTCCCTTTCAAAGACATCAATAGCGGCACCAGCTATCCGCCCTTCCTCAAGAGCTCTGGCCAGGGCCTCTTCATCAACTACACCTCCCCGCGCCGTGTTGATGAGGTAAGCGGTCGGTTTCATAAGGCAAAGCTCTCTCCAACCAATCATCTTGCTGGTTTGAGGGGTCAAGGGGACATGGATGGAAACGAAGTCGGAAGTTTGCAAGAGCTTTTCTAAGGGGACAAGGCTTATGCCAAGTTGAAGGGCCTTTTCCGGAGAGATGAAGGGGTCGGTAGCGATGACTATCATCTCCAAAGCCATAGCCCTCTTGGCTAAGGCTGTGCCTATCCGCCCAAGCCCCACTATCCCCAAAGTTTTACCTTGAAGCTGAATCCCCAGAAAGGCTTGCTTTTCCCAGCGACCTTCTTTTAGCGAGAAGTGAGCCTGTGGAATTCTGCGGGCCAAGGAGAGCATAAGGCCTAAGGTTAGCTCGGCGACGGCTACTGCTACGCTTTCCCCGGCATTGATAACAGCTATCCCTCTCCGCTCAGCAGCTTTAACATCAACATTATCTAACCCTGCCCCTGCCCTGGCTATTACCTTGAGCCTTTGCCCCGCTTCTATAACCTCTTCCGTAACTTTAGTCCTGCTCCTCACTACAAGAGCATCATATTGGCCGATAACGCCAGCCAGCTCATGGGGTGAAAACAAAGCCTTGAAATCCACGCTGGCCTTCTGCCTGAGCAGTTTGACCCCTTCCTCGGCTATCGGTTCGGTTATCAGCACCTTAAACATGGCATTAGCTCTTTCAATGCGGCTATAACTTGGGCCATTTCTTCAACCGTAACTCGGCCAATATGGGCGATACGTATGATTTTACCCTTGAGCTCTCCTTGGCCTCCCGCCACCACTATGCTGTGCTCTTCCCGCAAGCGTCTTATTATTTCATCGGCCCTGAATTCCTGAGGGATACGCACGGCTGTTACGGTATTGGAGGCCCATTTTTCATCGGGGAAAAGGTTCAGGCCGAGCGATTTTATCCCCTGTCGGGTGAACTCTGCTACTGCACGGTGGCGAGCAAAGATTTTGGCCAATCCTTCTTCCCGGATTAACTTGAGCGATTTCCTCAAGCCGAAAAGCACGCTCAAGGCAGGGGTTAAGGGGGTCTGATTCCGGAGAGCGTATTCCTTTGCCCTTCGGAAATCCCAGTAAAAGCGGGGTAGCTTTGCCTTCTCACAGGCTTCCCAAGCTCTCGGGCTTACGCTGAGGATGCTCAGGCCAGGAGGAGCCATTAGAGCCTTTTGAGAAGCAGTCACTACTACATCGCACCCCCATTCGTCCGCGCGAAGGTCTATTGCTCCCAGGGAGCTTACGGCATCCACAAGGATGAGCGGAGGGTCTTCTATGGAGTAAGCTGCTTCGGTTATAGCTGCCAAATCGTTAGTTACCCCGGTAGAGGTTTCGTTGTGTGTAATGAGCAAGGCCTTGCAAGCTCCAACTTTAATCAAGGCCTTTCTTACATCTTCCGGGTCCGCCCCCAATCCCAAGGGGAAGCGTAGGGGTATAGCTTCTAACCCAAAGGCCTTGGCTATTTCAAACCAGCGCTCCCCGAAAAAGCCATTTATCACCGCCAGGACTCTCTCACCTGGTGAGAGGACATTTACAAGGGCCGCCTCCAGGCCACCGGTCCCGGAGGCGGTTAGGATTAGGACATCGTGCCTTGTTTGGAAAACGTACTTAAGGCCCGCGGTTACTTCCCCGAAAAGGGAAGCAAACTCGGGTCCCCGGTGGTCTATCATGTCCTGGGCCAGGGCTTCCTTGACTTCTGGAGGGAGCGGGACAGGGCCAGGGATGCGGAGGTTAACTGGCATCCTTTTCCTCCACCAGTGGTAAGTATTCCAAGGCCTCTTTTACTTTCTCCGAGGGATATTCGTAATCTGGTAGTTTCCCGCTCAGGTATTCTTCGTAGGCTGCGAGGTCAAAATGGCCGTGGCCTGAGAAGTTGAAGAGGATTACGCGAGGCTCACCTGCTTCCCTGGCCTTAATGGCTTCATCTATGGCGGCTTTCACTGCGTGGGCTGTTTCAGGGGCGGGTAAGAAGCCCTCAGCCCTGGCGAATTGAACCGCTGCTTCAAAGACTGGGTTTTGTGGATAAGCTACTGCTTCAATGTAGCCGCCTTTGTAGAGGGCACAAATCAAAGGGGCCATGCCGTGGTAGCGCAAGCCTCCGGCGTGGATTTTCGGCGGGATGAATTTGTGGCCCAAGGTGTACATCTTCAGAAGCGGGGTGGTCCCAGCAGTGTCGCCAAAGTCATAGGCGTATATTCCTTTGGTCAGGGATGGGCAAGCGGTAGGCTCAACGGCGAGGAAACGGGTTTTGAGGCCTCGCTTAAGGCTTTCACGGAGGAAGGGGAAAGCCAGGCCGGCAAAGTTTGACCCCCCACCCACGCATCCGATGACGACATCAGGGAATTCCCCGGCCATCTCCATTTGCATCAAAGCCTCCTCCCCAACGATGGTCTGGTGCAGTAGGACATGGTTAAGCACACTGCCCAGGGAGTATTTTGTGTCATCCCTTGTGGCGGCATCTTCAACTGCTTCGCTTATGGCTATTCCCAAGGAGCCAGGGGAATCCGGGTCCTGGGCTAAAATTCGGCGTCCGGCTTGAGTATCGGGGCTGGGGCTGGGGACAACGTTTGCTCCCCAAGTTTCCATGAGGACGCGGCGGTATGGCTTCTGTTGGTAGCTTACTTTAACCATGTAGACCTTGCACTCAAGGCCGAAGAGCTTGCACCCGAAAGCCAGGGCGCTTCCCCATTGCCCGGCCCCTGTTTCAGTGGTAAGCCTTTTTACCCCTTCGGCTCGGTTGTAATAGGCTTGGGCTACGGCAGTATTGGGCTTATGGCTTCCGGGAGGGCTTCCGCCTTCGTATTTGTAGTAGATATGGGCCGGGGTATCCAATGCTTTCTCCAACCTGCGGGCCCTGTAAAGAGGGGTTGGCCTCCAGAGCCTGTAGACTTTACGGACCGGCTCAGGTATCTCTATGAACCTTTCAGTGCTGACCTCTTGTTGGATTAGGGCCATGGGGAATATTGGAGCCAAATCCTCGGGCTTTATTGGTTGCTTTGTGGCTGGATGGATTACAGGAGACAGGGGAACTGGTAGGTCTGGTATGATGTTGTACCAGGCTTGAGGCAATTGACTTTCTTCTAACAGGAACTTATGCCTTTCCATAGCTACCCTCCTTAAGTGTTGGATTTAAGTAAAACAAAAAAAACCGCCCCTTCCGGGACGGGTCTTCCCGCGGAGCCACCCCTCCCATCGGGGCGTACACCACCAAAACCTCCCCTTCCCC
>CAZPWR010000338.1:0-8384 GCA_964590555.1 uncultured Anaerolineae bacterium
CAGCTGTGGAGACCACGGTGCCGGCGAAGGGGGCAGTGAGCCTGGCTTTTTCCAGGTTGGCCTTCGCCTTCTTTAACCCTATCTCCTGGGTGCGCTCGTAGACACTCATGACCATGGTGTTGATCACCGCCAGGCCACCTATAACGACAGCCAGAACAGCCCCGCTGATCATGATGACATTGAACTCCTTCTTCCAGGTGAGCCTATCCCCTAATACTTCTTCTGGGCAATCTTATGGCCGATCACCACCTCGTAATCACCGCCTGGCTCCAGCCAGCGCCCTTTTTCCAGGGAGACCGGCTCCATAACTAGCCTTGCCAGCTTGGGTGGGATGCCGAGGACCATATCGGGGATGCCCATCTGGACACCTCTTATCTCCTCCAGGGCATCGTACGATAAAATACGCATTTTCAGCAGTTGTCCTACAAAGGCCAAACCCGACGAAATAGGGACACACCCGGTGCAGCGGATTTCTTGCTTTCACGTGTGGTATAGCGTATAATTTAGCCCTGGAGGGGGAATGGTTAAAGCCCACTTTAGCCGGTTTATTGTTGGGTTGACTTTTTTGTTTTTCCTTCTGTGGGGATGGCGGGTGTGCGATCTTTTCCATGACATACCTGCTTTCCCTGATGTGTTGGAAGTCCTGTGGGGGATTCAGTGGTATCACAAATCGCTTTTAGAAGAGAGGACTTCACCTTTCTCAATTCACTTAATTTTTCACCCTCTTGAGTGGCATACTGTAACCCTGGGCTTCAACTATTTTTTGTTCATAGTAGCACTGCCTCTTTACGAGATAGGCGGCTTGGCTTTTGCCTACAATGTTTTAGCAATTTTGGCTTTGGCTCTCGCTTTTTATGGTGCATTTCTATTTGTTAAGCGCTTCGCTTCACCTTTTATTGCCGCTGGCGCAGCTTTAGCTTTCACCTTTAACGGACTAAGCTGGTTCACACTTCAACGCCATCTGAACTTCTTGTGGGTTCTAAGCCTTACCCCCTGGATGGCACTCGCCCTTGAGCAATATAAGCTTTCCAAGGCCAAGAAATTCATTGTGCTTGGGGGAATATTTTGGGGTTTGATGATAAACTTTTCTTTTTATGGCCTATTTGTGGGAGCTATGGAGCTCGCTCTCTTAGGGAGCCTTCTCTTCCGCTTTAGGTGGCTCAAGCACGGCATTGCGATAGCTCTAATAGCCCTTTTAGTGTCTTCCCCTGCTATCGTTGCATACTGGCTTGGAGCAAAAGGGAGCCATGCCCATTATTATGGAATTGAGCACAACTTGCACTGGGGTGCCAGCCTGAATAGCCTTTTCGTCCCAGCCTCTTGCCACCCCTTGCCCCTATTCCAAAACATTGCTTCTTCCATATACACAGGCCCCAGGGATGAATCCGGAGCAGCGAACCTTGGCTTTACGACTTTCTTGTTAGCTATAATCGGTTCCATTTTAGTTTTCAAGTTGAAAAAAGGCTATAGCCTTGTTTTTTTGGCCTTATGTGGCTTGACCCTAAGCCTTGGTCTTCTCCTCAAATGGGATGGGGAACCTGTGAGGCATGCGGCGTTCAATCCCCTGATCGCCGCTATATGGAAAGTAGGGCACATGGTTAAGCCAGAAGTATTCCGCACCTCACAACCAACGCCAGCCTTTGAGGGGGGAATACCATTGCCTGGATTCGTGTTAATCGCCTTAATCCCCTTTTGGGAATGGAGCCGGGCTGTATCGCGCTATGCTATTGTGGGAATGCTGGGGATGGCCGCTTTAGGCGGAATTGCCCTGAAGAATCTGCCGAAATTTGCACGTTATCTTTTATTACTTCTGTGGCTTTTAGAAATTTTGCCTTGCCCGATAAAAGGAGTTCGCCTTCCTTATGAATTGCACCCTGCTTACAAATGGCTAACCGAGCAAAAACTTGCCTCGGATGAGGGGATCGTAGATATGGCTTATCCCACCCTCATAATGGGTTCGGAGATACTTTGGGGGGCTTGGCTTCACAAAAAGCCCACTGCTTCTGGCACAGGCTCATACTGGCCTGAGCATTCCTTTGAATTATGGGCTTATTTCATTCAGAAAGATTTGGCTGATCCAGACGTCCATCTTGTCTTTTACCAGTACCGCATCCGTTACCTCTTCCTCCACATGTACGGCAAAATGGAACAGAGGATGTGGGAAGCTATATCTCACAACCCCGCTTTCCGCCCAATTCAATGCTTTGAGCCCAAGGGAAGGGCCTTCCCTTGGGATTATCCGATATGCGTAGCAGAAGTGATGCCGCTGGAGGATCCTATGAATCTTATAAGGGAGGAAGGTTGGGCTGGCAAAGAGGAATGGGGAATCTGGTCCAATGGCCCTCTATCAAAGGCCAGATGGCTTGCCACTTCCAAGCAAGATTATATCCTGCAAATTGAAGCCTTCCCCTTCTGTGTGCCTGGGGAACGCCAAAGAATAACTGTAAAAGTCAACTCTCGGGAGGTCGCTGCGCACAATTGGGGGGACTGCGAGGTCTGGAAGAGTGAAGTTGTGATTCCTGCTTCTATAGTTAACCCCGGCCTTAACGAAATTGTTCTTGAATACGGATATGCCAAAAGCCCAGCCGAAATTACCAGCGGAGAGAACCCCGACCCTCGCAAATTAGCGGTCGGTTTCAAGAGATTGTGGATAAAAGAAGGAAAATAGGAGGATGAAATATGTTGCTTTTATTAAAATGGTTTGGCTCCGTTATTGCTGTTTGGTTTGCTTTTTGGCCTTTATCTGATTGGTTGTTTGGCCTTAAAGGCATTAGTGAAGAGCGTAAACGTTTGAGCCTTTCCTTCGCCTTTTCCTTTCCTATTGGTTTAGCAGTCTTAAGCTATGTAGTTTGGCTTGGAATGATTTTGAGACTCAAAATGCTTAGCCCCGTTGTCCTTTGGGCTATTTTGATCTTAGCTGCTTTGTTACTATGGGGTACTTGGGGGAGAAAACGTGCTTTCATTTTAGTTGAAAACCGCTCAACTCTTGCAACTTTGGTTGCTTTATTTATAGCTTTAACGGCGTTCTGGTGGGTAGTACGAGTGGCAGGGAATGAAAAGGTCATAAAAATAGGGGAACACATGATGAACCTTTCTTTTGTTCAAGTTGTAATTAGGTACCCTCAGATACCTCCGCCAAATCCGCTTTTTGCTGGCTTCAAAATTGATTTCTACTATTATTTTTTCGCCATAATCATAGCTATCTTGGCCACCCTTTCAGGCCTACCAGTACATGTGGCTTATTTTATAGCAGGTATAACTTGGCCAGCTATTGTGGGGCTTGAAATATGTGCGCTTCTTAGTTTATGGGCCAAGCGATATTTTACCCCCTTAACGGGCATTATGCTTTACATCTTCACAGGGAATTGGGGAACTTTACGAGAGTTTGTCGCCGAGGCTCTCCGCGGACGCATTAATTTTCCGCCCAATTATGAGCTTTGGTGGGTTTACCCTACCCGCTTTATCCCGGATTCAAACCCTTACGGATGGGCTATAACAGAATTTCCCGTTTTTTCTTTCGCTATAGGTGACCTTCATCCCCACGTGGTAGCCATTCCTTGGGCTGTTTTAGGCCTCCTCATAGCAATTGTAGGTGAATTGAAGGACTGGAAAGAAGCGATTTTGAGCTCCTTTCTGATAGGAGTGATTGCACCATTAAATTCCTGGACATTAATCCCTGTTTTGATTTTATTATGCCTGAGATTGATATTCAACCATAAGCCGTTAGAAGCTTTCATTCGCTTCTTCTATGTAACATCAGGTGCTTTTTTCCTCTTCCTCCCCTTCCATTTACAGCTTAAAAGCCCAATAGTTGCGTATAGATTGGGTCTATTCCCAACCCAGTGGTGGAGCTGGACTTTGCATTGGGCACCATTTCTCTTCCCTGCGCTTTTGGGCGCTGCCTTTATGGCTCCAAAGAGGTGGCTTTTCTTTATTACCCTTGCTATAGGGATAGCCATTGGCTACTTGATTAAGGCCTCAATATTGACAATACTTATTGCATCATTGTTGGTTGCGTTTTGGATTGTGAAGAAAGAGGGCCTAAAGCCTTGGGTGACATTTCTAATAGGATGGATTTTGGCCAATTTGATCCCGGAAATTTTTTACCTCGAGGACTACTGGGGTGGGCGTTATAATACTATTTTCAAGCTCTATTTTGAAGGGTGGCTTCTAATATCTTTAGCAATTCCTCTCATGCTGGAAAACCTCCCTAAATGGGCAAGGAGCATTTCCAAGTTGTGGATGGGGACAGGCTTATTTTATACAGCGGCTTTCTTAGCTTTCATAGCGCCCAATTTCCCACTTCTGATTAAAGGGATTAACGTTCATTGGCTTCCGCCAAATTATTTCAACCCCGATCGCTTGTCCCTTCTGCGCTCCCTTTCCCAATACTCAAATGTGTCTTATATTTTAGAGGCTAAAACTGAGTATCCGATAGGCCCCGTGCTCACAGGTTTAATTGAAGTAGCTCAACACGATTATATTTTACCCTTGTGGTATCCGCAAAGAATTTCAATTGTGGGGAGAAACTTGGTAGCCCGCGATTGGTTCTTTAAAACAGAAGATGCTACTGAGCGAGCGCGTATCCTCCGAACTTATCCAATTGATGCTGTTATCATAGGTCATGAAGAGCGCTGGCTTTATGGTTATGATTTGGATTTTCGTTTATCCTCTCTCCTAACCCCTGCCCTTTCTTCCGGTTACGTAATTGCTTACAGAAACTTCACCCCTGAAATATGCTTGAAATTAAAGGGGCCTATTGTATTTAAAGGGGAAAAAGGAGAAATAAAGCTTGAAGTTTTACGAATCACAAAAGGGCTTGATTTTGCCAATAACCCTATTCTGGCCCTTTTTGAAATATGGGAGCCTATTCGCGGGGACCCAGCAGAGATGTCCTTTTACGTGCACTTTCTGGATTCTAACGGCAATATAATAGCTCAAGGGGATCACCCCCTGGGGCTTTGGGGGACGCGCTGGACAAATTACAGAACGAATTCTAACCGCAGGCCAATTTATAGCGTTCACTGGATTTCCCTACCCCCAAACGCCTCTATATCCCATGTTAGGATTGGGCTTTGGTTCCCTCAAACCAGCCATTACATCCCAGCAACTGAATTTGCTCAAGGAAAGGCTGGCCCCAATGGGAGCATAGAGTTTGAGTTTAAGCGCTAGGCACTTTTAGACCTGGCTTAAGAGCTTGGTCAGGTTATGGTCAAGTTATAAACCCAAATGGTCCCGCAGGCAAACAGAGGGCTTTAATTACTCACAAGCGGCCTTATAAAAGCCCCGAAGGCTTGAGCTGATGCTAAGGCTTGCTTGGCCGTAAACGACTAGGCTCAAACCGAGGAGGGGCGCTTCGGACATAATGCAATTATGCTCGGGATGTCATTGTCCCGCCGCCACTTGGGGATTGCTTCGGGCGCTTTGCGCTCTCGCAATGACTTTCCATAAGAGGGGAAACCAGCAAGTAACAGGTTGCTCTGCCTATTCCCTTATGCGCCGACTGAAATCGCCCTCTTTAGGCCTTTGGCCTGCAGTCGGCCTCTGCCGACCCCCAACTTTAGGCAAACTTTCGGGCTTTGCTCTCAGTAAAGGGCCACATCTTATGCGCCAACTGAGGTCACCCCATTTAGGCTCTTGGTCGGCCTTCGTGGACCATCCGCAGTTTCAGCGTCAACAAAGGGCCACGGCCTAAGAAGCCTCGCCCTGAAGGGCGACGCTTGGCAGTACGCGCGTCTAATAAAGACGATTTCCAATCGGTGACTGAGCGAAGTTGCCAACAAACTCTTTTTTGCTTATAATAAATACTGAGCGGGGCGTAGCGCAGTCTGGTTAGCGCGCAGCGTTCGGGACGCTGAGGTCGGAGGTTCAAATCCTCTCGCCCCGACAAGTTTAAACCCCCGTAAGGGGGTGTTTTTAGTTCCAGCAGGGTATAAGAAGACGCTGGCCTACATAGATTAGGTTGAGGTTGAAGATTCCATTGAGCCGCGCAATTTCCCACACGCTTACCCCATACATCCTGGCAATACCGAGGAGTGTCTCGCCGTAGGATACGTAATGCACGGTAACGCAAGGCGGCCTGGGAGGATAGTAGTAACATCCGGGGTAAATCACTAAGATTTGCCCAGCGTAAATCCGGTTGGGGTCAGGGATACCGTTCCAACGGGCTATAGCCCAAGGGGTTGTGCAATACCTCCAAGCTATGGAGGTAAGCGTATCACCCCAGCGCACTCTGTAATAGATGGGAGCAGAGGCAGGCTGAGAGGCGTAAGCGGGCAGGACGAGCACGCCGAGAGCCACAGTGAGGAGAAGGAGAAGCCAAAGCTTTTTCATAGTTAACCTCCTGCTTTAATCCATTGCCCCTGGGGGGACTCGAACCCCCAACCAGCGGATCCGAAGTCCGCTGCTCTGTCCAGTTGAGCTACAGGGGCCACTACCACTAAAATTCTACATCTTTATATGCCAAAAGTCAACGCAAAAAGCCACCAATTTAGCCTGCTCGCCTGCGGCTCTTAAACCTCTCCAGGAGCAATTGGCCACCAAACCGGGAGGATAAGCCCAGTTCTTCTTCTATCCGCAGGAGTTCGTTGTATTTGGCAACCCTTTCGCTCCGGCAGGGTGCACCAGTCTTTATCTGGCCAACCCCAGTAGCCACAGCCAGGTGAGCCACGGTCACATCCTCGGTCTCCCCACTGCGGTGGGAGATTACAGCCCCCCAACCCGCATCCCTGGCCAAGGCTACCGCTTCTAAGGTTTCGGTAAGTGTGCCTATTTGGTTGGGCTTTACAAGGACTGCATTGGCAACGCCAAGCTCTATCCCCTTTTTTATCCTCTCCACATTGGTTACAAAAAGGTCATCCCCTACAAGCTGGATTTTATCCCCAAGCCGGCGGGCAAGGAACTTCCACCCTTCCCAATCGTCCTCAGAAAGCCCATCCTCAATGCTTATAATCGGGTATTTCTCAACCCAGCTGGCGTAAAATTCCACCATCTCTTCGGAAGAGAGGGTTCGCCCTTCTTTCCTGAGGACATAGCGGCCATCTTCGTAGAACTCTGAGGCCGCTGAGTCAATGGCCAGGAATCCCTCCTCGCCTGGCTTGTATCCGGCCTTCTGGATTGCTTCTAACACAAGCTCCACAGCTTCCTCGTTAGCTTTAAGGGATGGGGCAAAGCCCCCTTCGTCTCCGACATTAGTGCTGTAACCCCTTGAAGCCAGGACCTTTTTGAGCGAGTGGTAGATTTCGGCTCCCCAGCGGAGGGCTTCTGCAAAGCAAGGAGCTCCAGCCGGCACTATCATGAATTCCTGCAGGTCAGTGGAATCGTGAGCGTGCTTGCCCCCATTGAGGATGTTCATGAACGGCACAGGGATTGTGCACGCGTTCAGTCCACCAAGGTAGCGGTAAAGCGGCAGGCCCAAGAAGTCAGCGGCAGCCCAAGCTACGGCCAAGGATACCCCCAAGATTGCGTTAGCCCCAAGCTTGGATTTGGAAGGAGTTCCGTCCAACTCCAGAAGCACTCGGTCTACGGCTCGCTGATCCAGCGCGCACATCCCCTTGATTTTGGGGGCAATTACTTTCTCCACGTTCTCCACCGCCTTTAGGACGCCCTTACCCCCGTAGCGAGCTTTATCGCCGTCCCTCAACTCAAGGGCTTCGTAAGCTCCAGTGGAAGCGCCAGAGGGGACAGCAGCCCTTCCCCAAGAGCCATCTTCCAGGAAGACTTCTACTTCTACCGTGGGATTGCCCCTGGAGTCCAGGATTTCCCTCGCTTTTACCCTTTCAATCCGGCACATCTTCCACCTCCTTCAATCGGGGATAGATAGCAAGCGCTTAAAGTAGAGGATGGCTTCCAGTACTCCTCCAGCCACCGCCAGGGATTTATCGGAGATTGTGAAGCAGTGCTCTCGCACTCCCCTTGGGTCTACATCTCCGACCTTCATCCCTTGACGAACCTCCAGGCCTGGATAAAGTATCCCACGCAGGACTCCGCTTATCCTGGCTCTGACCGGCATACCGTTCACTTCGGCTACGGTTTCACCTTCCTCCACAAATTCTCCTATTTCCTTCAATGGGTGAAAGATGCCGTCAGCAGGGGAACGGAGGACGCGGCGTTCTGATTCTCCCCCTACCTCTCCGGGTATTCCAGTGTTGGGCTGAGCTTGCCCCTCTAAAATCACCCGGCCAAGGTAATGGCCGCGGTTAGTTTCTATTACAGCGTGGCAATCAACTCCAGCGGTGAAACCTGGGCCTAAGGCTATGACTATGGGGGCATCTTTTATAGAAGTGCCAGTATTGCGCTTAGCCATTATCGCATCAACCAAGACTTGGGGCTTAAGGCTTTCCCGGATGCGCGCCTCGGGGTCTACTATGACCGGAATTTCGCCC
>CAZPWR010000339.1:0-2972 GCA_964590555.1 uncultured Anaerolineae bacterium
GGCCAAGTGAAAACATGGTGTAATGCTCCCACTCTGTTCCGGCATGGCGCAGAGGCACAAACCAACGTCTGTCGGCTCCGCCTGGGAAATCAACCCCAAGGAGGGCATCTATCCCGTGCTTGCCGGATTCCATCAGGGCAATCACTCCAAGAGCAATTACAGTCGGGATTATCAAAAACCTGAGCCAATCTTTCCAAGGCTGCCCCTTCACTAAAAGAAAGGCTGATGGCCAGAGGACAATTGTAGAAGGGTGAAAGGCATTGGTGAGGGAGAGGCACAGGATTGGCCAGAAAATGCTGGTTTGACCCTTGACAAAACGAATGCTGAGCCAAATGTAGGCCAAGATGCCAGTAGGGATTATAGTGTAGCTCTCAATGTAGCCGAAGAATAGCTGCATGAAGCCACCGGTGGCAGTAAAGGCCCAGAGGAAGAGCTTTTCAGGGCGATTTCGGCCCAGTTCTTCTGCCACGTTTACAAGGAACTGAAGGAACAAAATGCCCGAAAGGACACTTATTACCCCGTAGACGGTAGCAACATCCCATCCCCCTAGCTTATGGGCTAATTCCCAAGCTTTGGAGTGGATGAAGACATCCAAAGGGGCTTGCCAATTGTAAGTCAGGCGGAAATCAGGGTGGGGGATGGCTTCTACAAAGATTTTGGCATCGCCCCAATAAAGGTGCCTTATCCGGAAAATCCAGAACAAAACCCCGCTTATCAAGGCCAGGGTTAGCCTGAACAAAAACCTTCTATACTGGAAAAAGTCCGCAGCTGTGGAAAAAAGGTAGCCGATTTTGTTCAGAAAGAAAACAGTCACAGGGGGAATAGCTAAAGCAAGGTAGAATACACCGATTAGCAGGCCTATAAGTGGATTAGGGTAGGCAAAGAAAGACACCCCCCATGCCAAATCAGGAGGCAGAACTGGCGATAAAAGGTGCAATAGGATAAAGGCAATCGCCAATAACCGAACCATGGCTTCTCATCTCCGGAAATTTTAACACAGAAGTAGTCGTTAAGCCAATATTAGTGGGCCGGCCAAAGGCTACCTCCTTAAGCATTCGGTTGGTGTCGGCCTTAGTTGACCTTCCATAATTTTAGCCTAAGTGAAGGCTGATGCTTAGCCCGAGTGCGCCTAAGGAGGTCAATTTCCGATTGGCAAAATTAAAGGGGTTAGAAGTTTGCTTTCAAAAAGCATTAGTGCTATAATTGGGTTAGCTTTTCCTAATTGTGCCATAAGGAGGTGGCATTATGGCTCCTAAGACGCGCACTGAACAAATAATACAACGGTTGAAAGAACTTCAGGCTACTACCCCTGATATTGAGGCCTCAGCTGTAGTAAGCGTAGACGGGCTTGTGATTGCCTCAGCTCTTCCCCCTGATGTAGAAGAAGATAGGGTTTCGGCCATGTCCGCTGCAATGCTTTCCCTGGGTGAAAGGATTGCCGGGGAGCTGGGCCGAGGCAGCCTTGACCAGGTTTACATAAAAGG
Source organism: uncultured Anaerolineae bacterium (assembly GCA_964590555.1). Lineage (GTDB taxonomy): Bacteria > Chloroflexota > Anaerolineae > SpSt-600 > SpSt-600 > SpSt-600. Next base: position 1,485 of record CAZPWR010000339.1, read on the forward strand.
CAATAACGGCTATGTCGTTCTGATGGCGGTAGGGGAAGAAGCAGTGCTCACTGTTTTGGCCCGCAAAGAAGCCAAGCTTGGTCTTCTTTTCTTGGACATGAAAAGAGCAGCCGAAGACCTCGCTAAACTTATCTGAGAGGGTTGAAAAATGGCCGAGGGAACCAGGTCCAATCTCTTTTACCCCAATAAAATTGTCCGGATTTACCTGGAAACCTTGGAAGAAGTAATGGGAAAGAAGGGCATAAACGCCCTCCTCCATTTGGCTAAGCTCTCTCACCTTATAGATAATTACCCCCCAAACAACTTGGAAAAAGCCTTCCCCTTTGAGGATTTTGCCGCTCTGAATCAAGCACTTGAAGACATGTATGGCCCCAAAGGGGGCCGAGGCCTTGCCTTGAGGGCAGCCAGGGCTTCCTTTGATAAAGGGCTTAAAGAATTCGGGGCTATAGTTGGGGTCGCCGATGCCGCTTTCAAGCTCCTTCCTATCAAGATGAGGCTAAGCATAGGTCTCAAAGCAATGGCCGATGTGTTCAATCGCTTCAGTGACCAAGTAACGAGGGTTGAAGAGAAGGAAGACCACTTCGTTTATACCATCGAGGTTTGCCCTGTCTGCTACGGTCGGCATTCCGATAGGCCAGTATGTTATGCAGCTTTGGGCCTTCTTATGGAAGGCCTCAAGTGGGCTATAGGGAAAGAGTTTGATGTGCGGGAGACAAAATGCATAGCCGCTGGTGACCCCGTCTGCGAGTTCATAATCCCTAAGCAGCCCAAGGAAGAATAATGCCCGAAGGGAGAATTCTCATAGTAGAGGATGACCTTGAACTGGCTGAAAGGCTAAAGGGATTCTTTGAAGCCAGGGGCTACGAGGTTAAAACTACAGCCTTAGGCCAAGAAGCTATAAACTTGTGTCGCCGCTGGATTCCAGACGTAGTAATCCAGGACATTCGCCTCCCTGATATGGATGGTTTTGAGGTAGTGCGTCGCCTCGTTGAGAACCCTCGCACTAAATCCGTAGGGGTCTTTTTCCTTACCCAGCTGGGCGATAGGGAGAGCAAGCTCCAAGGGCTTAGCCTCGGAGCAGTTGGTTACATGGCCAAACCGTTTGATTTGGAAGAGCTGGAGTTAAGAGTAAGGAATGCTATAAAAGCACTTCAGAGGCCTCGGCCTCAGAACCCCATCACTGGGCTACTTAACCGGGAAACCTTGGCCCTTGAGGTTGCTTCACTGCTCCGAGAAGGTAGATGGACAGCTTTCCGTATCCTGTTGGAAGGGCTTGAAGAGTTCAAAGATTTTTACGGTTTCCTGGCTGCCGATGACCTCCTTAGGGCAGTGGCTTTAGTGCTTAAGAATTTACTGGACCAGGCCGGAGGGGAAGGCATCCTTGGCCATTTAAGGGAGACGGAGTTCTTGCTTTTATCCAAGGCGGATAAAGAGGAGGGGATTGAAAACAGGCTTAAAGAGGTTATAGTTCGCACAATTGAAGCCTTT
>CAZPWR010000340.1:0-3821 GCA_964590555.1 uncultured Anaerolineae bacterium
CGGTCAGCTGAGGGGATGACGAAGTCCTCAAGGGTGTTGGAGTAGGGGATGGGCACGTCAGGGACAGCTACGCGTTTGGGTGGTGCATCCAAGTATTCCAAGGCGTTCTCAGCCACGATAGCCACTATCTCCCCGCTCATCCCGTAGCTGAGGTAATCCTCGTCCACTACCAGAAGGCGATGGGTCTTCTTGACCGAGTTGATGATGGCCTCTTTGTCCAGGGGCACGAGGGTGCGCAGGTCTATTACCTCAACGCTTATGCCCTCTTTCTCCAGCTCCTGAGCGGCCTCCAAAGCCCTGTGGACCATCATGGCTACGGCTACAATGGTCACATCCTTCCCCTCGCGCTTGATGTCAGCTACTCCGAAGGGGATGGTGTAGGGTTCTTCGGGGACAGGTGCCCAAGTGGCTTCTATTATGGTCATCCAGGGGAGGCCCATCAAGCCTTTGTGGAAGAAGTACATGACCGGGTTGTCATCGCGGATGGCTTGGATCATCAAGCCCTTGGCATCATATGGGGTGGACGGTATAACAATCTTAAGGCCGGGGAGGGGGGCAAAGAGGCCGGAAAGGCACTGGGAGTGCTGGGCAGCATCGTTGTAACCCCCACCTATGGCGGTCATGAGCACTACTGGGACCTTGAGCTGCCCTCCAGACATGTACTGGATTTTGGACATGTGGTTCAGGATTTGGTCAAAGCAGGCCCCGGTGAAGTCTACGAACATGACTTCCACAATGGGACGCATCCCTTCCAGAGCAGCTCCGACAGCAGCTCCGACAAATCCCATCTCCGAGATGGGGGTATCTCTTACCCTCTCATCGCCGAACTTCTTCCAAAGCCCTGTAGTAGCGCCGAAAATACCCCCATAGAACCCCACATCTTCTCCCATAACGAAGACGCGGGGATCCCGCTCCATCTCCTGGGCTATGGCCTCGGCGATGGCTTCATACATGGAAATTATCCGCTCGCCCATTTTCTATCCCTCCTTTAAAGGAAAACGTGCTTGAGGGCCTCTTCTGGCTCAGGCCAGGGGCTCTCGCGGGCAAATTTCTCAGCCTCATCCACAAGGGCCTTTACTTCTTCTTGAATCTTGGCAGCTTCTTCCTCGGTAAGGATGCCTTCTTTTATGAGCTTAGCCCTGAAGTTGGGGATTGGGTCTTTCTTACGCCACTCTTCTTCCTCACCCTCAGGCTTGTATAGTTGCGGATCGCCCTCAAAGTGGCCCCTGTAACGGTAGCAGAGGCACTCAATGAGAGAAGGGCCCTCTCCCCTCCTGGCCCGGGCGATGGCTTCGCCGGCCGCCTCATAAACGGCCATTACGTCCATCCCGTCCACCAGAACCCCTGGAATCCCATAAGCGGCAGCGCGCTCAGCATTGGATTTTACAGCCGTGGACTTGCTCTTGGGAACGGAAATGGCGTAAAGGTTGTCCTCTACTACGAAAACTACCGGGAGTTTCCATATGGCAGCCAGGTTCAGGGCCTCGTGGAAGGCACCGATATTAGCAGCCCCATCGCCGAAGAAGCTCACTGCTACGTTGTCCTTCCCCTGCATCTTGAAGGCCAGTGCAGCCCCGACGGCATGGGGTATTCCAGCGCCGATAATCCCACCGCACCCGAAGTGGAGGTTGGCATCAAAAAGGTGCATGTGGCCACCTTTGCCCTGACAGAGCCCAGTCTTTTTCCCGAAAAGCTCCGCCATGAGCTTCTTAAGGTCTCCTCCCTTGGCTATGTAATGGCCATGGGAACGGTGGGTCCCAGCCACCATATCATCGGGCCTGAGGTGGGCGCATACCCCTGTGGCAACCGCTTCTTCTCCAATGTAAAGGTGCATCTCTCCGGGGATAGGGTCGGCCGCGATGTTGAAGACGGGGGATTTGCCTTCCCAGTAGATTTCAGCGACCCTCTCCTCAAAGAGGCGAATCTTGAGCATGGTGCGGTAAAGCTCTATAAGCGTCTCCTTGCTTACCGGCATCGTTTATCCTCCTAAAGCAATAGGGGGGAGGACTAAGCCTCCCCCCTTAAGCCTATTACCCCACCACTTCCTTGACGGCTGAGATTATGCTCTCTTTGCTCGGAATGTAGGCGTTTTCCAGTACGGGGCTAAATGGGACAGGTGTGAATGGAGCGGCTACGCGCTTGATGGGAGCATCAAGGTATTCAAAGGCTTCCTCAGCCACTATGGCCGCAATCTCAGCCCCGGGCCCTGCTTGCTTAACCGCTTCGTGCACGATTACCAGGCGGTGGGTCTTCTTAACCGAGTTGATGATTGTTTCCTTGTCCAGCGGGGAAAGGGTGCGGGGGTCAACCACTTCTACCTCTATCCCTTCTTTGGCCAGGTCCTCGGCTGCCTCAAGGGCTTTGTGGACCATGGCCATTGTGGCTACCACCGTCACGTCCTTTCCCTCCCTCTTGATGTCAGCAACGCCCAGGGGGATGGTGTAAGGCTCTTCTGGGACCTCGCCCTCAATGCCATAGAGCATCTTGTGCTCAATGAAGAGGACCGGGTTATCGTCCCTTATGGAGGAGATGAGGAGGCCTTTGGCGTCGTATGGGGTAGAGGGGGCCACAACTTTGAGGCCGGGGATGTGCATAAACCAGGCTTCAAGGCTTTGGGAGTGCTGGGCAGCAGCGCACATCCCTGCCCCGCAGGTGGTTCGGACCACTATGGGGAGCTTGGCTTTCCCACCGAACATGTACTTCATCTTGGCCGCTTGGTTGAATAGCTGGTCCAGAGCCACCCCGATGAAGTCAATGAACATTATCTCCACCACAGGGCGAAGCCCAGCTGCTGCAGCCCCCACTGCCGAACCTATGATGGCGCTTTCGGTGATGGGGGTATCCCTTACCCTCTCTTCCCCAAATTCCTCCAAGAGGCCGGCTGTAACCCCAAAGATGCCTCCATATCTTCCTACATCTTCCCCGGCCACGTAGATTGTGGGGTCACGCCTCATCTCTTGCTTGAGGGCCTCGTTCAAGGCTTGGGCAAAGGTAAGTTTCCTCATCTTAGCCTCCTTTCACTCCGTATAAACATCCTGGAGGACTTCCGCCGGCTCAGGGTAAGGGCTCTCTTCGGCGAAGCGGACGGCTTCTTCCACCTTGGCCTTGATTTCTCCCTTGATTCTGGTTATATCGGCAGGGGTCAGGATTCCCATTTCCAGGAGCTTGGCCTCAAAGCGGGGTATTGGGTCCTTCTTCATCCACTCCTCGGCCTCCTCCTTGGGCCTGTAGACCATGGGGTCGCCTTCAAAGTGGCCACGGTGGCGGTAAGTCTTGCACTCAATGAGGGTGGGGCCTTCCCCTGCCCTGGCCCTTTTGACCGCAGCCTCAGCTGCTTCGTAGACGGCGATGACGTCGTTCCCGTCCACTACTACTCCGGGGATGTCGTAGGCTTTGGCCCTTTCAGCGATGTCGGTTACATGCATGTGCTTGTGCTGGTGGAGGGAGATGGCATAGTGGTTGTTCTCGCACACGAAGATGACAGGGAGGTTCCAGATGGAGGCCATATTGAGGGCCTCATGGAAGGTACCTTGGTTAGCTGCTCCATCCCCGAAGAAGCAGGCCACAACCCGGTCAGTCCCCAAGTATTTGGCGGCCAGGGCTGCGCCGGCAGCGATGGGCAATCCACCACCCACAATCCCATTGGCCCCCAGGATACCAAGGTCCAGGTCGGCAATATGCATGGAGCCGCCCTTCCCTTTGCAGTAGCCGGTCTTCTTCCCAAAAAGCTCGGCCATCATAAGTTTGAGGTCTCCTCCCTTGGCGATGAGATGGCCGTGCCCGCGGTGGGTGCTGGTGATGTAGTCATCGTCCCGGAGGTT
>CAZPWR010000341.1:0-1836 GCA_964590555.1 uncultured Anaerolineae bacterium
CAGATTTTGCTGGAGGCTGTTCCTCATGTCCTGGCCCGCTTCCCTTCGGCCAAATTCGTAATAGTAGGGACAGGCCATCTGCTTGACCACCTGCAGCACCGAGCTTGGGAACTGGGGGTAGCCCACAAAGTCCTCTTCACAGGCTTCATCCCCGACGAAGACCGCGACAGGTTGCTAAAGGTAGCGGATGTAGCTGTGTTCCCCAGCCTCTATGAGCCTTTTGGCATAGTAGCCTTAGAAGCAATGGCTGCCCGCTGCCCAGTAGTAGTCTCCGAGGTTGGGGGGCTTGCCGAAGTAGTCCGGCATGCTGAAACGGGGATAACCGTTTACCCTAACAACGTGGAATCTTTGGTCTGGGGAATCCTCCACACTTTGGAAAACCCCCACTGGGCCAAAATGAGGGTTGAAAATGCCTATAGGGAAGTAGTGGAGAAATACAACTGGGATAGAATTGCCGAAATGACCGTGGGGGTGTATAAGAGGGTTTGGGAAGAACGCCAACGGGTCCACTGGTGAACTGTGGCCAAACTTACAATCCTTTTTGATAACACTTCAACCCGCAAAGAAATAAAGCCAGGCTGGGGGTTCTCAGCCTTGCTGGAAATAGGCCAGCGCCGAATTCTATTTGATGCTGGCCCACGTTCTCCTTTACCTGCACTCCAAACCTTGAACATACCCCTTGAAACTGTAAAAGAAGCAGTCCTTTCCCACTTCCATCCCGACCATTACGGAGGGTTCACGGAATTCCTCAAAGCCAATTCTGGCGTGACCTTCTACGTCCCATCGCCAATCCCTCCCGATTTAAAGGCCCAATGGCAGGTATCGGCAACGCTTAAGGAGGTCAAGGGGCCGTTGGAGCTTGGGGAGGGGATTTGGCTTACTGAGCCTGTAGGCTCCAGAATTCCAGAAATGGCCCTGGTAGCAATAACTTCTTCAGGCGTTATAATGATGGTAGGCTGCGCTCACCCAGGCCTTGAAATTTTAGCTCAAAAGGCAGCGGAGGTTGCTGGAGAAGTCCCCTCAATAATAGCTGGGGGGTTACACGTTATGGGGCTAAAGCCTAACAAAATCCGCCAAATGGTGGTAAAATTGAAAGAGATGGGGGTTAAAAAACTCATAGGCTGCCATTGCACTGGAAAAGAAGCCCTCCGTGTCCTTAGAGAGGAGCTTGGAAGTGATGCCCAAAGCGGAGGGGCAGGCAAGACCTTTGAATTTTAAAGAAAGGAGGTGGGATTCTGGACTCCCTTGAGCTGGCGCACCGCATAGTTGACATTGTTATGGACAAAAAAGCCTACGACATAATAGTTCTGGATTTGCGAAAAATTTTCCCTTTGGCTGATTATTTTGTCATCTGCACTGGTGATTCTGAGAAACAAGTTGAAGCCATCGCCAGTGAAGTACGAGAAAGGCTTGAGGCCGAAGGCATTGAACCCTTAGGAGTAGAAGGGACCCCCGATTCAGGTTGGGTCCTTATGGATTACAGGGACGTAGTATTACACATCTTCATGCCGGCCCAGCGAGACTACTATGAACTGGAGAAGCTGTGGAGGAAAGCGCCCATAGTGGTCAGAATCCACTAAAGGACGAGGGTAAATTGGAGAGCATTAAATGCCCGATCTGCCAGGAAAGGGTAAGTGAGCGCTTAAGCGCTCATATCCGGGCAAACCACGGGGAAGAGGCCCTAAAATCATTGCTCCTTAAAGCCAAAGCGGAGGGAATGCCCGACCCGGAGATCGGAGCTTATTTTGGCGTTTCTTTTAACTACTTGGAAAAAGTCCTAACCGAAGCTTATGGGGCTAATATCACCATCCTCAAACGCCCCAAGAGGGTTAAGCG
>CAZPWR010000342.1:0-1675 GCA_964590555.1 uncultured Anaerolineae bacterium
GCCCTGGGAAATGCCCCACCTTGTCCGGGGGTCTTGCCCCCTTCACGGTCACAGCTAGGGCCGCCCGGCCGTAGACTACGGCGTGTTCCCCGAAAAGTATTACCTTACCTGGAGCCGAAGCTTTGGCTTCCATTTAGTCCAACTGGGCCCTGAAAAGAATAGCTCCCCTGGGGCAGATTTGAGCACACACCTCACAGCCTGTGCATAGGAGGGGGTCTATCTTCATCTTTGGCCTCTTGGTTTTGGGGTCAATCTCCTCGCTCCTGAGGGTAGCGGGACAGCCAGCCCTGAAGCAAAGGCCACAACCATTGCATTTTTCGGGGTCAACCCTGAGGGGCTTGTAGGTCTTGCGCACTTCGGGAAGGAGAGCGCACTCCCTCCTGGCTACGATGACTGCGGCCTCGTCCTTTGCTAAGGCTTCCTTAAAAACCTTCTCCACCCCTTTGATGTCATAAGCGTCCACAGTGTAAACGTTATCTATCCCGAAGGCCCTGGCCACATCCTCAATCATCACCTCGGCCGACTTGCCGCCCTGCAGGGTTTGGCCAGTTCCAGGGTGGCCCTGATGGCCAGTCATGGCTGTGCTGCGGTTATCCAGGACTACGGTTATGGTTTTTCCGTTGTTGTAAGCCACGTTTAAGAGGGCCGGCATTCCGGTGTGGAAGAAGGTGGAGTCACCGATTACGGCTACAACCCTTTCTTCAAGGCCGGATTTATCGGCGCCGTGGGCTTGGCCTACTCCCGCCCCCATGCAGCCGCAGGTGTGGATGGTGGAAAGCGGCGGGAGCGCTCCCAAGGTATAGCACCCTATATCCCCGGTCACAGCCAGCTTTAGCTTGGCCATAACGTAGAAAACGCCGCGGTGAGGGCAGCCAGGGCAAAGTATCGGGGGCCTCGGTGGCAATTCCCCTACATCCACCTTCGGGATTTCAACCCTGGCCTCTGGCGGCAAGAGGCCAGCTTCTATCGCTGCCTCACGGATTACGGTGGGGTCAAATTCGCCGCAGATTGGGAATATGCTTTTGCCCTCCACCGGGATGCCCATCAGCCGAATTTCTTCCTCTAAGAATGGGTCAAGCTCTTCAATGACTATGAGCCTCTTGACTTTGGAAGCGAATTCTTTGACCATCCGCTTAGGCAAGGGGTAAGTCATGCCCAACTTGAGGAAAGAAGCCTCTGGGAAGACCTCACGGGCATATTGATAGGCCACCCCACAGGTTACTATGCCTAAGGACGGGTCACCCATTTCCATGCGGTTATAGGGGAAAGTTTCGGCAAACTCTTCCAAGCGTTTTATCCGCTCCTCTATAACAGGGTGACGGCGGCGAGCATTAACCGGAAGCATTACGTATTTAGGGACGTTGCGGGGAAACTCCGAAGGCTTCTGAGAGCGAGTTACCCTTTCCCCAAGGGTCACTAACCCCGCCGAGTGGGCAATGCGGGTGGTGATGCGAAAGAGGACGGGAGTATCAAACGCCTCGCTTATTTCCACCGCCGCTTTCATCATCTCCTTGGCTTCTTGGCTATCGGAAGGCTCAAGGCATGGGACTCTGGCGAATTTAGCGTAGCGGCGGGTATTTTGCTCGTTCTGGGGAGAGGGGATTGCTGGGGCATCAGCGGGTTTGACGGTTTATGGAGCCTCCGCCCCGGGCCTTTGAGGGTTGAAGGAAGAAGG
>CAZPWR010000343.1:0-6693 GCA_964590555.1 uncultured Anaerolineae bacterium
CGGTGCTGAAATCAACCACACACGCTGGGCCTCCGTAGAGGCGGGAGGCGGCGGCAGCATTAGCAACCCTATCGGCCCCTACTTCTCTGGGGTTATCGTAGCGGATTCGGACCCCAGTCTTTACCCCTGCCCGCACTATGAGTGGGGTGAGGTTGAAATAACGCTGGCTTATCTCCTCAAAGGTGGAAGTAAGTGGTGGGACCACGCTGGAGATGATTATGCCCTCTATTTCTCGCGGGGAATGGGGAGTTTGAGAGAGGAGGGAGAGGATTAAGATAGCGTATTCATCGGCGGTGCGGTGGTGCTGGGTGGAAATGCACCATTGGGAAGCGAGGTTTTCGCCATCCCAAAGGCCGAGCACAATTTTGGTGTTGCCGATATCAATCGCCAAGAGCTTGCCCATAGAGACCTCTTGATTGAATGATAAGCCAAAATCACCGATTGCGCAAGGTTTTTTGCGCCGCTTGAAATCAGCTTTCGTAGGCCTTCGGCCAAAGGTTGGCCTGCGCCGACCTCTTAGAGAAGAGGGCGGAGCCCTTTACCGGGGGTTTGGGGGTGTTACCTCAGTCCCCCTACCCTTCCTGCAGGGAGGGTAAAAAGGGGGCGAACAGCTCACCTTGCTAATTTCCTGCGAGTGGGACCCTAAACCCAGGCAAACCCTAAGCAAACGGGGGGTGGGAAAATTTAGTAAAGCAAGACTGGCTTTCTTTGACAAACCTCGCAACTTGTTATATCACTATGTAGGCTTAAATTCGGCAGAAACTACAAACCATCCGGAGGTGGCCCATGCAGGAGGCGATGCTAACCCCTGAGCAGCGTGCGTTGCGGGAAGAAGTTCGGGAATTTGTCCGCAGCGTACCCCGACAGCTGATTTTGGACATGGATGCTGACCGCGTCCGCTACCCGCGTGAATTTGTCCGTGAGGCGGGGCGGCGGAGGCTTCTGGGCTTGCGTTTCCCACCCGAATACGGTGGGCGAGGCCTCCGCTGGGAAGATGAAATAATCGCCATTGAAGAAGTTGGCGTGTTAGGCACTGCGCTGGCCTGTGCCTACGTCATGCCCAGCATAGTCGGGGAAGCACTGAACGTTTTCGGTACCCCGGAACAGAAAGAACGTTGGCTCCGGCCTCTCATCGCTGGCGAGAAAATCGCTGCTGAGGCCCTAACCGAACCCCGCGGTGGCTCTGACTTCTTCGGCACCACCACCGAAGCCCGCCGAGAGGGAGATTACTACATCCTCCGGGGCCAAAAGCGGTTCATCGTCGGCGCCGCAGAAGCCGACTTCTTCTTGGTCTATGCGCGCACTGATCCCACAGCCCCGCCCCACAAAGGCATAAGTGCGTTCATCGTAGAACGAGGGCCAGGGGTAGACGTGGCTTATGTCTACGGCCTACTGGGCACTCGCGGTGGTGGGACCGGGCGTGTGGTCTTTAGGGATGTGCGTGTCCCAGTTGAGAACCTCATCGGCCAGGAGAATGGGGCAGCCGAAATCTTCTACCAGATGATGATTCCCGAGAGGCTGACCAGTGCCGCCGGGGCCATTGGCATGGGCCGAGCTGCATTGGAGATTGCCGCCCGCTATTCCGACCGCCGCAAGGCTTTCGGGGAGAAAATCCGCCGCTTTCAAGCCGTCAGCTTTAAGATTGCCGATTCCATCACCCTCTTGGACGCAGCGCGGGGCCTTGTCTACAGTGCTGCTCGCTGCATAGATGCTGGCGACGAGCCTGGCCGCGTTCGTCGTTTGGTTTCCGAGGCCAAGAAATTTGCCACCGAAGCTGCATGGGAAGTCATTAACCACGCAATGCAAGTGCTCGGCGGCATCGGCTACACCAACGTCTACCCGATTGAGCGCCTCCTCAGGGATGCTCGGCTCATAATGATTTGGACCGGCACAAACGAGATAATGAACCTCATTATCCAACACGAATATTACCGCGAAATCCTTGCCCCTTCCCCCAACGTGCGAGACTTAGAGGCCGACGCACCAGAGGCGGAGCGAGTGGAGGAGAAAGTGTACGAGTAAAGCGGGGAAAGCCCCAAAGCGCCAGGGATTGGACTTGCATTTTTCGGCGTTTTGGTGTATATATTATTTAGCACTCTTGCTTCAAGAGTGCTAAACTTCGGAAGAGGAGGTGCGCCATGAGACTCAGGCCGCTTGGCGATAGGGTTGTGGTAGAACCAATTGAAAAAGAGGAGAGGACTCCTTCGGGCATAATCCTTCCGGAGACAGCTAAGGAAAAGCCTCAGGAAGGGAAGGTCATTGCCGTAGGGCCCGGCCGCCTTAACGACCAAGGCCAGAGGATTCCTCTGGACATAAAAGAGGGCGACCGGGTTATCTTCGCCAAATACGCCGGCACTGAAGTCAAGCTGGACGACAAGAAGTACCTCATACTTAGGGAATCCGACATAATGGCCGTTATTGAGGAATAAAAATCTCAGCAAGGAGGTGGGACTATGGCTGCTAAGCAGTTGGTCTTTTCGGAAGAGGCGAGGCGCAACCTCAAGATAGGAGTTGATACTCTGGCCAATGCGGTGAAAGTTACTCTGGGGCCCAAAGGTCGTAATGTGGCCCTGGAGAAGAAGTGGGGAGCCCCCACTGTTACCCACGATGGGGTCACGGTAGCTAAGGAAATTGAACTCAAGGACCCCTTCCAGAATATGGGGGCTCAACTGCTCAAGGAGGCTGCCACCAAGACTAACGATGTGGCCGGCGACGGCACCACCACCGCTACCGTTCTGGCCCAGATTATGGTTAACGAAGGCCTTAAGAACATCGCCGCCGGCGCCAACCCCATGCTCCTGAAACGGGGGATTGAAAAAGCCACCAAGAAAGCGGTGGAAATCCTCAAGGGGATGGCCCGTGAACTTAAGAGCAAGGAAGAAATCGCCCACGTGGCCGCCATCTCCGCTAACGACCGGGAGATCGGCAACCTCATCGCTGAAGTCATGGATAAAGTGGGGAAGGACGGCGTCATCACTGTAGAGGAAGGCAAGGGCCTCGGCTTTGAGGTTGAATATGTGGAAGGTATGCAGTTTGACCGGGGCTACATCTCGCCTTACTTCATCACCAACCCCGAAACCATGGAAGCCGTCTTAGAGGAGCCGTACATCCTCATCCACGACAAGAAAATTTCCTCCGCTGCCGATATCGTCCCGGTCCTGGAGAGGCTGGTCCAGGTGGGCAAGAAGGAGCTTCTGGTTATCGCCGAGGACGTGGAAGGCGAAGCCCTGGCCACCCTCATCCTCAATAAGCTCCGTGGTGTAATCAACTGTGTAGCGGTCAAGGCTCCGGGCTTCGGCGAGAGGCGTAAGAGGATGCTGGAAGACATCGCCATCCTCACCGGTGGCCAGGTTATCTCCGAGGAACTCGGCCGCAAGCTGGAGAGCGTCACCATCGCCGACCTCGGCCGCGCCCGCAGGGTGGTGGTAACCAAAGACGATACCACCATCATTGAAGGTAAGGGCGACCCCAAGCAGATCAAAGGGCGGATTGAGCAGATAAAGGTGGAGATTGAGAAGACCACCTCTGATTATGACCGGGAGAAGCTCCAGGAGAGGCTGGCCAAGCTCGCTGGCGGGGTTGCCGTAATCAAGGTGGGTGCGGCTACCGAGGTTGAGCTCAAGGAGAAGAAGCACAGGGTTGAGGACGCCCTTAGCGCTACCAGGGCGGCTGTGGAGGAAGGGATTGTGCCTGGCGGTGGTGTGGCCCTCCTCAACGCTCAGGAGAAGTTGGACGATATAGAGGTTGAGTTCCCAGATGAAAGGACGGGCGTTGAGATTGTGAAGAGGGCCCTTGAGGAGCCAGCCAGGCAATTGGCCGAAAACGCTGGCTACGACGGGGCTGTGGTAGTCCAGGAGATAAGGCGCCGCCAGAAGGAGAAGAATAATCCGAACATTGGCTTTGACGTGTTAGAGGAAGATTACAGGGACATGTTTGAGGCCGGGATCATTGACCCAGTGAAGGTCACAAGGGCGGCGCTGGAGAATGCGGCCAGCATCGCGGCCATGATTTTGACCACAGAAGCCCTGGTGAGCGAGATACCGGAGAAGGAGAAGGCCCCGCCAGCACCACCTGAGTACTAAGCACGATGAGGCCCCCTCCCCCAGGGGAGGGGGCTTTCTGTTTTCATGCCGATTGAAATCAGCCCCCTTAGGCCCTTCGGGCCGAAGCCTTCAGCCAAAAAGGGGGGTCCAAGGGGCGAAGCACCCATGGCGGGGGGCTTGGGGGTGTGGCCTACCCCCTGTAACCCCCCTACGAGGAGGGTAAACCCACACACGAGTAGGGCCCAAAACCCAGGCAAACTCTCAGCAAACGGGGGTGGGCAAACCCCCCGTAACCCCCTTGCGAGGGGGTATAAGGGCCCCAAGTGGGACCAAAGAGCTTGGCAGGCCTCCAACCAGCAGGGGTGGCCCAGTTTCGTCGGGCTGGGCCGTCGGCCTTCCCGCGCAGGCAAGGATGAGGCGCTAAAGCGCCCCTCTCCGCCCTGGCGACCCGCGTTCCCGAACGGCTACCGGGGGGAGAGGGCGCTTCCAGCGCCCTTTGCAATCTAAGCCCACCGGGCCCCGACAAAATCAGGACACACTCTGGCTATTGGGTGTGTCCCAGAATCGTAGGGGCCGTCTGCTATTTCCCCCACCCTCGCTGCTGAAGGTTTGCCGAGGTCTTGGGTCCCACTCGTAGCGCTGTTGTAAAAGTTGGCTGCTCGCCTTCTAATCCCCGACCGCCCTTGGAACGGCGGGGAGTAGCGCTGTTGTAAAAGTTGGCTGCTCGCCCCTTATATTATACCCCCTGCACCCACCAGTTTAATGAAAATCGGCGGGGCCGAACTTTAGCCAAGAGGTCTGATTTCAATCGGCGTCAAGCGCTAATGAAGGGAACACCCAACGAAATTTGGACGCACCCCGGCTATTTTCTCTGCCGCCCTCTTCCCCAGTTCTACCGAATAGTTTGTCCCCCGGTCCCATGGATATACATGGTGCATTGAGGCCCAGTAGAGACCAGGGATGGGAGTTTCTATGGTAGGGACAAGCTTAGATTGATTGACTCCGGGGACAGGCTGGGCATACGGCTCCCGGAACAGCCAGGTCTTGCGTATCCAATCCGGCTTGAAAGCGGGATTGAAGCGGGAAAGGTGAGGAATGAAAAGCTCTTCCAGCTTCTCTTTGCTTAGGCGGAAATATTCGTGGGTAGTGGGCACGTAATCGCCAAGGTAAACTATGTGGTCACCGCCGTAGTGCTTGGGAGAGATGTAATTCGTATGCTCCACTAAGGCCAAGAAGGGGAATTCACCCTTGGGAAGGTTTATCCAATAATGCCCTGAGGTAAGGGGGTGCTTGAGAGCTAATATTAGCACAATTGCACCGAGAAAGCGGAGTTTGGCCAAGTATTCCAGGTAGTCATCGGGGAAATCTTTTACGATTGTGGCTAATACCTTGGGGGAGCAGGTAGCTAACACCGCTTCAAATTTTTTGACCCCAGCCGTGCTTATTACTTCCAAGCGTCCGTCTTCCTCTCGCTTTATCTGTTTAACCGGGCTTTTAAGGTGGATTATGCCACCCATTTCCTCAACTTTTGAGGCCAAAGCATCGGCGAAGGCTTGGAACCCGCCTTCAAAGTATCCCAAGCGAGGGCTACGTTTGTGGAGGCGGGCCCAGAACCAGGCCATGTTCACTTCTTGATAGATTGGGCCAAATTTCCCCTCAAGGAGAGGCTTCCAAAGGACTGAATAGGCCTCATTTCCCATCCGGCGGGAGAGCCAATCGTGAGCAGTATGCTTTTCCAAAGGCTCCCATTTAGTGGTCAAGCGGAGGTATAAGCCCACAAGGCCAAACCGCATCTTGCCTTTGAGGGAAAGGTGAGGGAATTTTAGGACCGCCCAGGGGGAGTCAAAAGGGTAGGCTTCTCCTCTGTACCAGATTGAAGTTATTGGTCTTGGGAAGAAGGCTTTTTCCCTGAGGCCAAGCTCCTTCAAGAGTGCCAGGACTGCATAGTCCGAAGCAAACCAGTGGTGGTAGAAGCGTTCCAGATGCCATTCCCAGCCTTCGTCTTTAAAGCCTGAAGCCAGCCCGCCTACTTTATCGGAGGCTTCAAATACTTCCACAAGATGGCCCCTTTTGGCCAGCTCGTAAGCTGCTGTTAGGCCTGTTATCCCTGCCCCTACAATCCCTACCCTCATCCTTCGCCCTCAGGGTAATAGGTAACCCAGGCATCAGGCGATTCCCAAACTTGAACTTTGCTTATTTTTACCCCTGGCAGGGCTTTCTTCAGCTCTTGATAAATGAAAGTGGCGATGTTTTCAGTGCTTGGGTTTATGGAATCAAAAGGCGGGACATCGTTGAGGTAACTGTGGTCAAGGCGAGCTATGATTTTTTCGTCCAAGATGCGCTTAAGCTCGGTAAAATCAAAGGCCAGGCCTATCTCATCAAGGCTTTCCGAGCGGACTGAGACGGCCACCTGGTAGCGGTGGCCGTGGAGTTTTTCGCATTTCCCTCCGTAGAGGCGGAGGCTGTGCGCAGCATCAAAGTGCCTAAGGACCGTAACTTCGTACATTTTGCCCTCCAGGGGTGAATTCTCCGATGAGGATTTTCCCCTCAAGCTCTGCCGGAGGCAAAGTAGAGGCTCTTTCAATGGTCACGCACTTTTCTTTCCAGAACTTCAGCATTTCGGATGGGCCGCCAAGTTTGTTCTGCCTTC
>CAZPWR010000344.1:0-4532 GCA_964590555.1 uncultured Anaerolineae bacterium
CTCGGCTTGCGCTTTCATCGCTTCTTCTCCGGATCTGGCTTGGGCACCATTTGCCTGGCGGACTGAGGAAGGTGTCTTCCGACCGGTTGTTCAAGCTGTGGCTCTTATGCCCAGGAGACCGCCAGCCCTGTACTTTGAAGAGACTGGCTTCAGCGTTGGCAGGCCTTTCCTGGACCTTTTGGACAAACTTGGCTTGGAAATTTGCGGGTTACCTATCTCCGAGGAAGTGGAAGAGGAGGGGGTTAGGGTCCAATATTTCCAGAAGGTTCTAATGGTGCGTCTCCCCTCAGGCGAAGCGGCTCTGGGTAATGCTGGAGAATTGCTTCTTAGGGCTAAGGAGGAATTGGAGGAACTCAAGGCCAGCCTGGAAGGCCCAGCCCCGGTCCTAGAGCCAATCGTAGAGGACATATCTGAAAAGCTCCCCAAGCATCCTTCTGAGCGATACCTTCGCAGGGAACTTTCAGCCATAAAGCACTTAGTTGTGCACCATTCGGCCATTCCGCCCGATAGAGGCCCTGAAGTCATTGCTCGTTACCATGTGGAAAAGCAGGGTTGGCCAGGGATTGGTTACCACTATTTCATTGACCCGCAGGGCAAGATTTACCAGACTAACCCTTTGGAAGTAATCTCTTACCATGCCCGTGCTTACAATTCTTCCGGGGTTGGCATTTGCCTGGCTGGGAATTTCACCGATTCTATCCCACCTATGGCCCAGATTTCGGCTCTCGGTCACCTCTGCGCTTTCCTTTTGGAGAAGTTAGGCCTTGATAAAAGCGCCATCGTCGGCCACCAAGAGCTTGTCCCTACGGTATGCCCAGGGGGTAGATGGAAGGAATGGAAGAGTTTGGTGCTCAAAGCTGTGGATGAAGCTCCTCGCCAAGGTTTCAAACCCCTTTACCACTACATGCTTTTCTGGCAGAAGGGGGAGGAGTGGGCTTCTGAGGAATGGGAAGCGGCTAAAAATTACGTGGCCAAGTTCCGGCCTACTTGTGGCTTCTCCGTCAAGGAAGCCCTTCAGGCTCGGTACGTAACTATCGTTGGATCCGAAGACAAAGTGGGGGAAGAGGCGGAGGAGCTTCTGCGCCGTTCCGGCTGCAAAGTTGAGCGCCTTTCTTACGCTGATATTGCCTCTTTGCAAAAGCTTTTTGATGATATGGTTACGAAAGGTAAACGTTTCCTATCCTTGGTTTAAGGAGGAGCCATGGCTATCCCGAGTCCAGCTTTTCACAAACGTATCCAGGAAGGCCTATCAAATGCTTTCCTCCAGGAGGCTTTGAGGCGGGCTACCAAAACGGCTGTGGCCAGTCGGGACAAAGCTTTCAGTATTTTGCCCGGCGCTGAGGAAGTCCGCGACCGCGCCCGTGCTATCCGCGCTCATACGCTTGCCAATCTTGACCGCTATTTAGAGCTTTTTGCCCGCGAGGTGGAGCGGCGCGGGGGCAAGGTGTTCTGGGCCTCTACGGCCCAAGAGGCCTGCACATACATCGTAAACCTGGCTCGCGCACGGGGCATCTCCCTTATCGCTAAGAGCAAGTCCATGGTTAGTGAGGAGGTCGGCCTTAACCATGCCTTGGAAGCCGCCGGGATTAAGGTGGTGGAGACCGACTTGGGGGAATTCATCATTCAGCTCGCCGGCGAGCGCCCATCTCACATCACCGCGCCAGCGATACACAAACGGCGAGAGGATGTCTCGGAACTTTTCCAAAAGCATTTGGGGATGCCACCGACTTCGGAGATTCCAGCAATGACCGCTGCGGCCCGCCAGGCCCTGCGCCAAGTCTTCTTGGATGCCGACATGGGGATCAGCGGGGTAAACTTCGGTATCGCTGAGACTGGAACCCTGGTTCTGGTGACTAACGAGGGCAACGGCCGCATGGTGACGACGCTACCTCCCATTCACGTGGCTTTGATGGGCATTGAGCGAGTTGTCCCAACCTGGGAGGACACGGAGATTTTGCTGCGGTTGATAGCGCGCAGCTCCAGTGGCCTGGCCCTCACCGCTTATGTTTCATTCCTAACCGGTCCTCGCCGCTCTGAGGAGCCTGATGGGCCTGAGGAGCTTCACGTGGTGCTGGTGGATAATGGCCGCTCCCGCTGGTTGGGCACTCCGATGGAGGAGGCCCTGTATTGCATTCGCTGCGGGGCTTGCCTTAACGCTTGCCCAGTTTACCAAGCGATTGGCGGTCATGCCTACAATAGCGTTTACCCAGGACCGATCGGAGCGCTTGTGACTCCGATGCTGTTTGGTGAAGCAGGGATAGAGTTGGTCTACGCCAGCAGCTTATGTGGAGCTTGTCAGGAGATTTGCCCAGTGCGCATTTCCACTCCTGATTTGTTGATACGCTGGCGGATGGAAAGCAGCCACCTCCTGCCGGCTTGGGAGCGAGCTGGGCTGCGGATTTACGCTTTGATTGCTCGCCACCCCCGAGTTTGGGAACTTTTTGGCCGCTTGGGGACGGGACTCCTGCGTCGCTTGGGGCGCGATGGTTGGATGCGCCGGGGCTTTGGTCCGCTGCAAGCTTGGACCTCGGTGCGGGATCTCCCGCTCCCGCGACGTTCAGCTTTTAGAGACTGGTGGAAATCACGCCACGGAGGTGCCCAATGAGGAATCCAGTGCTGGAACGTGTTCGCGAACGAGCTACCCATAAGCCAGTGCCGTTGGAAGTGGTCCCTCCTTTGCCTTTTGATGCGCCGCGAGGGAGTGCAGAAGCCGTTGAGAGGCTATTGGCTGCGTGGGCAGAGCTTGGGGTGCAAGCGGTTCGCTGCCCCAATGAACTTGAAGCCTTCCGAGAGCTTGTCGCCCGGCTACGGGAGCGGAAAGTCCAGAATGTGCTGGTGGATTCCCGCACTGCCCGTGCATATCCCGGCCTTATAGAGGCCATTGAGGGTGCACAGCTGAGGGCGATTAGCGGCGCTCTCCCTCAGGAAGAAAGTTCGCGTTATACCGAACTGAGGCACTGGGCGACGGCTGAGGCCGGTGTGACCGATGTGGTGGCAGCTTTTGCTGACTCTGGGACGCTTTGGGTGGCTGGGGGCCCAGGAGGGATGCGTTGTGCGTCTTTGCTGCCCACATTGCATATAGCCTTAGTCCGGCAGAGTCAAGTATATCCGTGTATGGCCAAGTGGCTGGCTGAAGCCCGAGCCTCAGGAGAGCTGCAGAAGTGGGTTGAAGAAAGCAGCACCCTAATCGCCATCACCGGGCCAAGCCGGACCACAGATATTGAGAAGACCTTGGTCTTAGGAGTGCATGGGCCACGGGAAGTAATAGCAATCCTAATTGAGGAGGCTCTGTGATGAAGGTCCAGCTCTTCGCCACTTGCCTTGTAGATTGGTTTAGGCCTGAGATTGGGATTGCGACGGTGCAGCTTCTGGAACGGGCCGGAGTTAAAGTAATCTTTCCTGAAGCCCAGACCTGTTGCGGTCAGATTGCGTTTAACGTGGGACGCTGGGAGGAAGCTCGGATGGTAGCTGAACAGTGGGTGCGGACTTTCTCTCCTGAGCTCCCAGTAGTTTCTCCCTCCGGCTCGTGTGTGGCGATGGTTCGCCATAACTATCGGATGCTCTTTGAAGGGCATCCTCTCTATTCACGCTGGGAAGCGTTGGCTGCCCGCACGTATGAGCTCAGCCAATTTTTGGTAGACGTTTTAGGAATTGAGGATCTTGGGATCAGGCGTAATGGGGTGGTGACGTGTCATATCTCGTGTCACACCCAGCGGATGTTGGGGGTGAGAAAAGCGCCGGAGCGTCTGATACAGGCTACTGGTGCAGAATATCGCCCATTGCCGGAGGCAAACGTCTGCTGCGGATTTGGTGGCCTCTTCTCCTTGCATTTTCCTGAAATCTCCGGGGCGATGCTGGTGCGAAAGATTCAGGCCATCCAATCCACTGGCGCGGAAGTGGTCCTGGCGCCTGACTGGAGCTGCCTTATGCACATCAGTGGCGGACTGCACCGCATGGGCCTACCAATCCGCGCTCTTCACTTGGCTGAATGGCTAATGGAGGGAGAGTAGCTCAAGTTATGGGCAAAATTGTAGCTTTTTTGCTCATTTTAGCTTTCTTAGCAACAGGATGTACCGGGGTTTCCGAATCTAAACCCAGCTTTATAGAGGCTTCTGGGACAATTGAAGCCAGTGAGGTAGCGGTGGCCTCGGAAATAGGCGGAAAGGTGCTGGAGGTTGCGGTAAAAGAGGGTGATGAAGTTCAGGCCGGAGCCCTCCTCATCCGTCTGGACGATTCCGAAGCGAGGCAGAAGGTAGCGGAGGCGGAGGCCGCTCTTAAGGAAGCTAAGGCCAACCTTGAGAAAGCAGAGAAAGGGGCTACCCCCGAGGAGCTGCGTTTAGCCGAAGCCTCTCTCGGCCAGGCTTTAGCCCGCAGGGATGCCGCCAAGTTGGCCTGGGACGATGCTTTGTCTTCCCTCAAAGCCCTCCAAGAGCTGGAGATGGAGATAGAGAAGGCTCGGGCTGAACTTGTGGCTGCAGAGGGCGAAATCCAGAAAGCCGAAGTCCAGCTCCGCATCGCTCAGATAATGCGTG
>CAZPWR010000345.1:0-2199 GCA_964590555.1 uncultured Anaerolineae bacterium
TCTACTTTTTGACAATAACCCGCAGAAAATCGGGATGAAGATAGGAGGGCTGGAAATAATGGATAGCGCCCTTATCCCCAAGCTCATCCCCGAAAGAGGCATAAAGATAGCCATAATAGCGGTTCCACCGCAGGAGGCCCAAAAGGTAGCCGACGTTTTAGTTTCGGCCGGGGTTGAGGCTATACTGAACTATGCTCCTGTCAACCTCAAAGTCCCACCGCATGTGAAGGTCCATTATATAGACCCCGTAGTTGGCCTAAGGCATATGACCTATTATTTGCCTCGTCCTCAGCAATAGCCTGGGAGATTCGGAGCTGGCGCGCTCTGATTGCTTCTGGAAGAGGATAAAGTGCCAGGTTTTAGGGCAAACTCGCAACGAAGTCACAGTTCTAGCAGTTTAAAGCCGAAAACTTTTCTCCCTACCCAGATTGCTTCCGGAATCAAATCAAAGGCTAAGGACATCTCAACGTGAGCGGCAAAGCCACATTTATCGCACATTATCCTATCCCGCCCCTTGAGGTAGCAGCCGATATGAATTGTGCCATCGGGGTCAGCACTGGCTATGAGCCAATCATGACAACGCCATGCGTTATCTTTGAGGGCTTCCATCGTCCGGCGAGAAGCTAAGATGGGGTAACCTTGTTCCTTTAGGGCGAGAAGTCGCTCAAGGACCCATTTTCTCTGCTCTGGAGTTAGACTTAGGTCCTCTGTGCCAGTGTAGGGGTAGTAGAACTGGAAAGTTATGCCCTTCACAAGCCCACTCAGGTATTCCACCAGTTCGTCCACTTCACGCCAACTCAATCGGTTAAAAGTGACGTTGGCGAAGATTTTGGGGTGGGAAGAGGCTTTAATGTTGGCAATGATGCGGTCAAAGGAATTGCTGCGGTTTTGGTTGTGGGAATCCCGCAGCCCATCAATGCTCACCCACACGACATCGGCTTCAGTTTCAATCGGAATAGTCCCATTGGTCACGATTGCGGAGCAGAAAAAGAGCTTTTTGGCTTCCCGAATCACATCCTCAAGGCCGTGGCCGTTATCCCTCCAAAGCAATGGCTCTCCACCCTCTATGATGAGAAGCCTCACACCTTCAGCGTAAAGCCGATGGATTGTCTCCAAAGCCAGGCTATAGCTCATTTGGTCCTGGTTTTTGCGCCAGAAGGGGCAAGCTCTGCATCTGAGGTTGCACTTGTGGGTTATCTTTAGGCCAGCCAGAAGCGGCCTTTTCTTCCCCAAAAGGTGATACTCTGCTTTCCGCTTCAGGAATTCCAGGTAGTGGGACCTCATGGCTAAAGGAGTTTGCCAGGGTTCATTATACCATAGGGGTCAAGCAAATTTTTAACGACCCTCAGCACCTCAACTCCTGCCTTCCCATGCTCTTCTTCCATCCACGGCCTGTGGTCAAGCCCCACCGAGTGATGGTGGCTTAGGGTCCCTTTACCAGCCAATATGGCTTTAGTAGCGGCGCGCTTGACGTGCCACCACTGCTCTATTTCCCTTCCCCATAACTGCCGCCCCAAGAAAGTGTAATAGAGGGAGGCCCCCTCAGGGTAGCAGTGGGAGATGTGGCACATTACATAAGCTGGGCTTCCTGTCTCCTCAATGGCCTTTACTATGGCTTCCCGCACCAGGTTGTAAAGCCTCAGCAGGTTGCTCCACAGAGTGGCCGTCTCCAGCGTATCTACCATTACACCCCAGGTTATGAGGTCATCCCTGAGGTAAGGGAGGAGGAATCGTTCCCTGTACCAGCTTTCCCCAACGCTCCTTCCCAGGTTCAATCCTCCGTGCCTCTTGGCTATGCCCACACACTCTTTTATCACCCTTTTAACCTCTTTATCCTCACCCTCAACTCCGAGGATGAGCAGGCTTCCTCCGGGGATGAACCCCCTCTTCCTAAGGTAAGACAAAACCAAGCGAGTAGCGGTTTCCTTGATTCCGTGGCTTACTTCCCTTAGAGCGAAGGAAGCTTCGGTCTCAAAGGGGTCAGATAACCTGACGGTAGCGGGGCGAAGGCCTTTCTGGAGCATTTCCCGGATGGCTTCTATACCTTCAGGGAAAGATGGGAATATGAGGCCCAAGTGCTCAATCCTTTCAGGAAATGGATGTATGCGCAAAGTTGCCCTGGTTATTATGCCAAAAACCCCTTCGCTCCCTATGAGGAGCTCTTTGAGGGATGGGCCGGAGGCGGAAGCAGGTACTGGG
>CAZPWR010000346.1:0-4028 GCA_964590555.1 uncultured Anaerolineae bacterium
AAGCCCAGGGTAAACCACCCGTATTTTGCTCAAGGGAATGCGGTAGAAGGACACCAAATCCCTCCGAGTGGCCTCGGAATCAGCTATTATCACCGAAGCGACCTGAGCATTGTAGCGAGTTGAAAGGTCAAGGTAAAGCCTTTGGAGAAAGGGATGGGCCTTCGGGTAATACTTGAAGCCGAGGTCGTGGACGGTAACGGCAGTAGCTTTGGGGTGGATGAGGGGGATGACGTGTGCGGGGACAAATAGGACATCGGGAGGATTCAGGGCCATCTCCAAGGAAAGGCGGAAGTGGGTCCAGAGGCGAGGGAAGGGCATAACCTTGAATTCTATGCTGGAAAAACCCAAGAGCTCAGCGTAGAATTCCTCAGGGGGTGGGGAATTGAAATAGAGGCGAAGGGTGCTATGGCTGACCTTGGCTAAGTATTTTATGAGGAACCGGGAGTAGTTCTCGGTCCCAGTAGGCGAAGGAGAAACAGCCCTGCTTGCGTCTATCCCGATGAGCATTGCTCCTCCAAGGCCCTTATCTTGGCGAGCCGGCGCTGATGCCTTTCCGCCCCGGAAAAGCTTGACTCTAAGAAGGTCCTGACCACCTCCATAGCCACCCCTCTTCCGATTACCCATGCCCCTAAGCATAGGATATTGGCATCATTGTGCTAGCGAGCCATCCTGGCAGTAAAGACATCGTGGCAGGCGGCAGCTCTTATCCCCTTTATCTTGTTGGCCGCTATGCTCATGCCGATGCCCGTCCCGCATATCAGGATGCCTAAGTCGGCCTCGCCATTAGTCACCATCCGGCCTACAGCAGTAGCAAAGTCTGGGTAATCGGAGGGATCGGCTGAATAAGCACCGACGTCGTAAACTTGATGCCCCAATTCCTCCAAAAGCTTAATCACATCTTGCTTGAGGTTAAATCCGGCATGGTCTGAACCTATGGCGATGCGCATTTCCCCTCCTCCGCCCATTTTTTGGCTTTAAGGACCCTCTTTCCGATGGGAGGGTGGGAATAGAAGAGGATTTCGGCCCAGCGAGGAGGAAAGGCCTCGGCCAGGTTCTGGTCTGCCAACTTCACCATCGCTGAGGCAAAGGCTTCAGGCTTACAAGTAGCTTCAAGGGAATAATCATCGGCAAGCGATTCCCGCCAGCGAGAATAAGCGGCGGTAAGGGGAGTAAGCATTAGAGTCAAAAAGCCCATGATTCCCGCCAAGAGCGGGAAAGCCGCGATGTCTGCTATCCCCTCATAGCCCATGAGCCGAGCAAGGAAGGGAAAAATCTGGCCTGTAGCCCAGAAAGTAAAGAAGCTCAAAACGGCTTGGAAGGCTATCCCTAAGGCCATATCACGATGCACGTGATGGGCAAGCTCATGAGCTAAGATGGTCTCAATCTCGTCCGGAGTGTAATCCTTTAGGAGAGTATCGCCCAAAAGGATGCGGCGAGTGTTCCCCAACCCAACTAACGCTGCATTACCTGCGGTAGTTTTAGCCGAAAGCTTGAGGGTGAAAATGCCCCGAACCTTGGTCCCTGCTTTCTCCGCCAAGCGCATAAGCCTTGCCTTCAGCTCCTCATCCTCCAGGGGGTGGAAGGGGATGAATAACGGTAGGATTAGGACTGGAAAGAGGTTAGCCAAAATTACCGTGAAGAAGGCGAAGGCAATCCAAGCCCAAAACCACCACAAATTTGGCGAGCGGGCCAAGAGGAAGTACAAAAGCTCTATAGCTAAGAGGCCAAGGGATACCGCTAAGGCCAAGGCTTTGAGCTGGTCCGAAAGCCAGCTCCTTAGGGATTGAGTGGAAAGGCCATAGCGATGCTGAAGGACAAACCCCTCGTACCAGGCCAAGGGGAATCCGGTAATCCAGTAGAAGGCGTAGAAAGCGAGGAAATACAGGGCTACCAAAGCCACTTGCCCTGGGGCAAAGCTTTCTATGGCCCCTTTCAGCTTGGCCGATAACCCTCCGAAGAGGAAAATGGCCAGAACAGCGGCCCCCTGGAGGAGGTCCAAAGCGAATAGGAGATAGCGCTTACGAGCGTATTCTTTAGCCTTCTGCTGGCGCTCAGGGTCAAATTCTAAGCTCACCTCTCCTCCAGTTCAATCCCTTCCCTTTTAAGCAAGGCAGCGGTAACCCCCATCCCTTCCCGGAGGGAGCCTGTAAAGGAGCCATCGTGGATAAACGCAACTCCACAGGAAGGGCTGCGAGCTTTGAGGATGGCCTTCTTTGCCCCCACCTTCTGAGCCAAGGATAGGGCCTGAAGCGCTCCTCTGATAAAAGCTTCGGTTACGTCAACCCCATCCTTGCGCACGACCTTGGCCTTTCCTTCTAAGACATCTTGACCATCCCCTCCTTGAATCTCGGCCGGGGTTCTGGGTATAGGCAAGCCCCCTGCTACTTCAGGGCATATGGCCACAGCGCGCCCTTCGGCCACCATCCTCTGGATTTCCGGCACCGGAGAACTCCCCCCGTCGTACCGGCAAGGGATTCCGGCAAGACATGCGCTCACCAAAATCATCTTGCCTCCAAAGCCGCCACCGCTAAGCCCATTAAAAGCCAGAAAAGGCTTACGGAGTGAGGGAAATCCAAGTTGAAGAAGTAATGGTCAAAAATCCCACCTACCAAAGCTCCCCCTATAGCCCCCACAAGCCCAACCATGATTGCTTCCATCTCCTGGTCCGAAGCCAAAGTCTTCCATTTCTGGAAGAGCAAGGAGAAGAACCTACCCACGATGGCCAGGAAAATCCCAACCCCAGGGATGCCAATGTATTCGGCCATGAGGAGATAGAGGCTGGAAACACCGATGTAAATGTCAATGTCCGGTGTTCCCGAGAAACCAACTCCAAGCCACGGGTAGCGCCGGATAAGGATAAAGGCATCTTTGTATTCACCGAAGCGCATCTTAGTGGCCAAATCCTTCCCAGCCAAACCGGCTTGGAGCCTCTCAAGGTAAGGCTGGGCTTGAGGGAGGAAGAGGATGAGCAAGGAAGCTAAGGCCACAAGGGCGAAGATAGCCCTGTAGCGGATCAGGCCAATGATTGAGAGGGCAGCTAAGAGGCCCAAAAGGGCACTCCGGGAATAGGTAAGGTAGAGGCAGAACCACAGAACCGCAAGGGATGGCAAGACCAGATAGCGTGGAATGAAAGGCTTGCGGGCAAAAAGCTGCGGGGTGAAGAGGGCGATAGCAATCATCATTGAGCCACCTAAGACATTTGGGTCTATTGAAGTGCCTACAGCTCGGAGAGGGAGCTCTGGATTGTTCTCCACGTAGCGCAGCACACCCCACCCCGTTGGGTATCCGACCCTTCCCAGGGCCGAGAGGAGGCGGACGGCAGTATAGCTGGGCAGAAAGTAGATGACGATGGCGATGACGGCCTCAGCTAAAGCGAAGGCTCCGATGGCCGCTATGACTTGCTTGAGCTTCGCCTTTTCCTTGAGAGTGTTTACCACCGCAAAGAAGAGGGTTATAGCCAGGATTATTTCCACAAAATGCCTCAGAACTGTAGCGGTAAGCTCAGCGTGAGCGAGCCCCGCCACGAAGGAGGCACATGCCAACAAGATGAAGACCACGATAAAGGGGCCGACGGGCGAACCCTCAATTGGGCTCTTCTTCAAAGCAGCTCCTGTAATCCAAGCCCCAAACACCAAGAGCAGGGCAGCATCCAGAAAGGTTGGGTAGAACCCGAGCCTGAGGGGTAAAACCCCGAAGGGCAAGAGGTAGATTATGGCCACAAGGCCAAAGAAGCCCCACCTTATGTCCTTCAAAGTGAGGATAACGCCGATGATGGCGATAGCCAGCCCCCAAGCGATCATAGGGGAAAGGAAAGCGATATATGCCCCGCCGCACAAAGCCACAAGGACAAATAGGGCAGCCAAAGCCCAGCCGGCTTTAGGGTTTTGAGAACGCAGTAGAATTCTCTGAAGCCTCTCCATCTCACCTCGCCCGAAAAGTATACCATTAAGAAGCTAATGCAGCAAGCCTTGCACCAGGTGCAGTCGGCTTATGTGGCTAAAGGTCAGCCTCCGCTGCCTTCCGCAAAC
>CAZPWR010000347.1:0-1994 GCA_964590555.1 uncultured Anaerolineae bacterium
CCTCTGGCTCTTCTGAGCACTCTGCTCTGGCCTGGTCCGAGTTAACTGGCGGATTTGAAATTCAATTTCTATTTCCCCTTGCATAGGGATTCCGTCCCGAGTGAATCCCGCAACTCGCACTCTGCGGGTCTGAGGACGCAAATCAACAACCCCCCTTACCCTCTCGTAGGGCTCAAGCAGATGACCGCCAGGTCCTAAAACTCGGGTAAACCTTCCATATTGTTCAAAGACAGCAGCACTATTTTCAAGGATAACGACTCTCCCTGGCCCCCCTATTCTCGCTATTAGGTTTTCGGGATCGGCTATTCTCCCATCCCTGAGGTTAAGAATGTTGTTTTCTCTAAGCCAAGGGATGAAAAGGCTCAATAAGTACCAACTTAGGCCTTCAACGTCCCTTATCCTATAGAGGTCCCTTAAGAAAAGCAAAACTGCTGCGAAAGGTGCCAAGGCAAAAAACAAAAAGGCTAAAAGGCCGAGGGCGCAACTCATTTTAACTCCCTCCCGGCGAAAGCGATTTATATACCCCAATCCTTTCCAAAGTTTTGGCCGTTTCGGTAGAGAGAAGCCCTTTTTCAGCCAAAGAGTATGCTAAATTCTCTACAATCTTAGCCATGTGTATAGACAGAGCAGTTTCCAAATCGCTTTCCCTTGCTCCTGCAAAAATTTCGGAGATTTTCTCCATCAATTCTCGGAAGAACGAGAACCTGGCTTCGTTTATCTCCCGCCAATAGAGCGCTTCTGCCTCCGCCTCCATGGGCTTTTCCCTAACTTCCACCCGTGCTTCCCAGTTCCGGAGGGAGTGCTCAATTGCCTTTTGCGCCACCCCTGTCAGTGTTACCCTTAAGAGGCTAAGATGGCCGGGAAATCTGGCGAACTCCAATGCCCTGCTTAAATCCTCTTCAAGGACCTGAGAGGAATTTGTTGGGTGAGAATCACCGTAAAAGTCGCTAAGGAGATGACAAGAAACCACTTTGCTCAATTGAGCTTGCGCTACGGACAAGAATATATCATCCCAATGCATAATCTCCGGCTCGCCTGGGCTTTGGACTTGAAGGTAGAAAGCTCTCAACACTTCTGCAGGGTCATAAATGTAAACGTACTCCAGCCTCTCTTCCCGGAAAGCTTGGGAAAGGGAGAAGTCCATTAGGAGCTGTAAATCTACTTCAAAATTATCGGCAGAATGCGCTCTAACCGTGCGGACTTCACGCCTGGGCCTCAGGTCAATGACTCCTCTCACATTCTCATAAAGGTCAAGGAAGCAAATGGTAGTGCCTGGCCCTGTGGTCCCCTCTATAACCTCCCCTCGCCGGTCGCTTACATTAGGCCTAAAGACCATTTGGTTCCCCACTATGCGCGAAGGGGTCACGAAAAGTTGGAGTATGGCGACGCTGTCACTCCTTATTAGCACTGGGCTATTGGGAAAGGAGAGGCGTTCTATAAAACCTGCTCTTCCTAAGAAATTTCGGAACCGCGCACCAGCTATCCTCTCCTCAACCTTGCCTTCTTCAACCACATAGGCTGGGGGATGCAAGGAGAAAATTCTCCTCACGATGTACCACCACAAGAGCAAGCGAGAGCGCCTGAACTCTGGATGGTTGCGCGGGAGGGGGGTTATGAAATGTGCCAGCCAAAACAATATCAAAAGCCACAATACCGCTTGGATTAGGATGGCGCCTATACGCTTTGGCGGTGGCAAAGCATGGTATAAGAACAAAAAGCTTGCGATGAAGAAAATTCTGGGGACCCACATCCCTCGGCGGCGGAGGGCCAAAAAAAGGGATAGAGCTATAAGGGTAAAGAAGAAGGCCTTAGGGGCCACCTTTAGCAGCAAAATAAGGGTTTTCAGCATTTGCCCTCCTTTCTGAGGGCTCGTGAGAGCTTGTTAAGGCCTCTTAACCTTTGACCGGTAAGGATTCTGACTCAACCCCAATTAAAACCCCACGGGGCCTGCAGTCCAACTCTTTAAAATTTTACTACCAAATTTTTGCAACGGC
>CAZPWR010000348.1:0-2919 GCA_964590555.1 uncultured Anaerolineae bacterium
AGGTCGCCCTCGTATTTTCATTGCCCTTTGGCTATTTCAGACTCTGTGGCGAATTTCCTATCGCGAAACTTTGGAGACAGCTTCTAAGGACGGATTTTCAGATTATCGGGTTCGGAAATACCCCTTGAATTTACTTCAGGAGAATTTCTCTCCCGCAACCATGAAGGGGAATGGCAGGATATGGTTTTAAAATCCGCCTTGTGCACTCTCATGTGCGCTTAGTTCTACTTGCCATCGCTGACGTAAGAGGGAAAGGGGTAGTAGGGCCACCTTATGCTTCGGAAGATAGGCGCACCTACTTACCAGCTCTTCCAGTTGTTGGTGACCGTGGATACTTTAGGAGCCCAACTGCACTTCAGATGAAAGCGACTTGGCGTTACTCTTAGCTTCTCATAAATCTTGGGAAAAGTGGAAAGCACGAAGGAATCGGATAGAAGGGCTATTTGGAGTTTTCCCCCTCTTTAGAGAGGATTTAGCATTGAAGAGGGCTTTGGCAAGTGCAGTCCTTTACAACCTTGACCGCCTGGTTACTTTATTTTTGTTCTTCTTGAAAGGCTCTCTTCGCCCCCCTACTTTGGCCTTCTCGCTTATTTTTCGAACACCCCCCCACGGGGACTTGACAATGCTAATTAAGCGTTGTAAAATTTTTTAAAGCTTGTTTTGCCAAGGAGGTGGACTATGAAATGTCCAAATTGTGAGCGTGAGAATTTAGCTGGTGTTAGGTTTTGCGTTTTCTGCGGAACCGAACTACCGACGGAGGAGAAGAAAGCTGCCGCCCCAGCCGCTCCTTCACGCGCTGTTCCAGCTCCTTCAGCTTTGCCGACTCAGGTTGCTCGGGAGGTTTCTGCGCTTGCCCCTCGCCCTTTGAGCGTTGTACTGATTAGCACTTACCAGTTTTTTGTTGGCTTGGGCTTTCTTCTCTTCGGCTCGTTGCTCTATTTTTATCGGTTCATTTCGTTCGTTATTAAGGCTGCTTTGCTTCGCCCTGTGAGCCGGATTCTTGATACCTTGGTATCAGGGGCTGAGGAGCTGGGGTTTGATCTGTATCCAATCATCCAACAGCTTGGTATAAAGTTGCCCCTTAGAGTAGAGGCTGACCGAACCTTGCTCTTGGTAGCCATGTTGTCTCTACTGATTTCAGCCTTTGGCATTTTTTCTATCGCCGGAAGCATCGGCTTGTTGTTTCTGACTGGATGGGGCCGGAGGATGGTACTTTACCTTCAAACCCTCTTAGTGGCTATGAGCTTGGTTGTATTGTTCAGCTTGGCTTTCAACCAAGCCTTACGGGCAAGTGGTGTCCTGCCTACTCTTCTCCTATGGCCACTCGTGGGAATCTTCATTGGCATGTTCATTATTTTTTATCTAATCAACCCTAATCTAGACCAATGGTTCCATGAGATGTAGCCTGGAGGTGAACAATGCGTAGGTCAGAAATTTATGGAATTATTGGCATGATCTTGGGGCTGGCGGGGCTTTTCCTGTTTGTCCTTTGGATTAACGATTTCTTACCTTTCATCCGCTTTAGCTTAGCTGTACTTCTACTGGGGTGCGGGATTTGGGCTATCGGGGTTGCTGCCGGTGTTAGCTGGGGGAATATCTTTGCTGCTTTCCGCCAAACCGTGGCCAGGTTAGCTTCCGTCTCTTCGGCCACTGTTAGCCCCTCCGCTTCCCCTTGGCGTTGCCCCTCATGCGGTAGTCCTGTGGAAGAGAGATGGCGTTTCTGTCTCCGCTGCGGCCACCCCTTGAACTGGGTAACTTGCTCCAAGTGTGGTCAGCCCCAACTGGCAATAGGAGAGTTTTGCGGTTTCTGCGGTGCCCCTTTGAAGGGAGAAAATCAGCCTACTGAGTAAACAGCTTAAAAGGGTAATTGTAAGCCTAAGCATATTTTTATTATGGAGGAAGTTATGTATTGTCCGAATTGTGGTGCTTTGAATCCCTCTGGTGCACGCTTTTGTGGTTCTTGTGGCGCGCCTCTCCCGGTAGCTCGTCATTTCCCTTTCTCTGTGCTAATCATCTTTGCCTTTGCTGCTTTGGCTGTCTTAATCATTCTTGCCTTCCCTATGCTCTCCAAGCTTTCTAAACCCCCTCCCATTTCTCCGGAAACTGCATCCCGCGTTGTTCCCATTGCCACCTTGGGCGAAGGCATAATTAGCGGGGTTACTTTCTCCCCCGATGGTCGCACCTTGGTGGTTGTTAGCTCCATTGGGGTTGACTTTTATAACCCTACCACAGGACAAAAACTCCGCACTATAAAAATAAAAAATCATAGGGGTTTGGTATCAGGTATGGTTTTTTCACCTGATGGCCGAACTTTGGCTTCATCGTGCAAGGATGAAACCGTTATCATTTGGGATTTAGCTACCGGGCAAGAACTCTACACCTTGGAAGGTCACATGGACAGGGTATTAAGCGTGGATTTCTCACTTGATGGCCAAGCCTTGGCCTCGGGGTCCGAGGATGGAATTATTATCCTTTGGGATGTTTCCACTGGAGGAAAACTTCGCACCTTGATAGGTCACGAGGCCAAAGTATCAAGCTTGGTTTTTTCGCCTGATGGCCGAACCTTGGCTTCGTGGTCTGAGGATAAAACAGTTATCCTTTGGGATGTTTCCACTGGGGAAAAACTTCGCACCCTGGAAGGTCACACGGACGGGGTATCAAGCGTGGCTTTTTCCCCTGATGGCCGAACTTTGGCCTCGGGGTCCAGGGATAAAACAGTTATCCTTTGGGATGTTTCCACTGGGAGAAAACTTCGCACCCTGGAAGGTCACGAGTACGGGGTATTAAGCGTGGCTTTCTCATCTGATGGCCGAACCTTGGCCTCGGGGTCCATGGACAGAACTATTATCCTTTGGGATGTTGCCACTGGGAGAAAACTTCGCACCCTGGAAGGTCACGCGGACTGGGTGACAAGCGTGG
>CAZPWR010000349.1:0-1531 GCA_964590555.1 uncultured Anaerolineae bacterium
CCCTTGCCTGTCAACCTTCTTAGAAGTTATCTTGATTTCGCCGATTGGGAGTCGGCCTTCTTAGGCATATGTAGTTCCGGCATCGGCGTAGGCCGACGGCTGAAGCTGCTTATTTTACCCCCTCGCAGGGGTTAGGGGAGGGCGGCGAAGGCTGACCATTGGCCGAAGGCAAAAAAGGCCGATTTTAATCGGCGTGAAAAGTTTTTCCCACCCCCGTTGGCTGAGGGTTTGCCAAGGCTTTGGGTCCCACGCGTGGGCGGGTTGCAGGAGTTGGCTGCTTATCTCCCCTAATAGGGGGAGGACCCCCTCGCCAGGGCTGACCAGGGCGCAAGCTTATGGAGTTGCCCACTTCTGAAAAACTGGGAAGCCCTGGGGAACAAACTCGCCAAGCGCCTAACTTCTCCCGACAAAGCTGAGACGCACCCTGCTTAATGCCCAGTTGGTTATTTATGGCAAATTGTGGTAAAATAGAAAGCGGTGAATCACTACAAGGAGAGGGCCGTGAAGGAGGAAATTAGGAATTTCCTGGATTATTTGCGCCAAAGAAGAGGTTACTCCGAGCGCACTATAGAAAGCTACTGGAATGACTTGTCCCAGGCCGCAAGTTTCTTCGTCAGGCAAAGAGGGGCTGGATTTAAATGGGCTAACCTCACGCCCCAAGATTTGCAAGATTACGTTTCCCACCTCAGAGGGAGAGGATACTCCGTAAGTTCTATCTCCCGCAAAATCTCTTCTTTCCGCTCTTTCCTCCACTACCTCTACCGCGAAGGGGTCATAGCCCAGGATTACGGGGAGCTCCTGGCAGGGGCCAAGGCCCCCAAACGCCCCCCTAAGTTCTTGCCTGAAGAGGATTTAGCCAGATTGTTGGAAGCCCCCAGCGCTCAGAGTGACCCCAGAGCTTTGCGAGATAAGGCTATCCTTGAGGTCCTTTCCTCCACCGGTATGAAAATACTGGAGCTTGTATCCTTGAACTTGGAAGACGTAGACCTGGCCTCAGGTGCTATCAGGATTATGTCCAGAAAGGGGAAGGAAAGGATTGTAAGCCTTAGCGAGCAAGCAAGGGAAGCCCTTAAAGCCTACGTAGAGCAGGGGCGAATCCATTTCTTAAAACCCAATAGCCCCGCCGATGCCCTTTTCCTGAACGCTAAGGGCCAAAGGCTATCACGCCAAGGTGTTTGGGTAATCGTAAAGCAGTACGCCAAAGCCCTTGGGATAAACGTAAGTCCTAAGGTTTTCCGCCATTCGCTTATCCACAAGAGGCTTAAGGAGAAGGCTAAACCTGAAGACTTGAAGAAACTTTTGGGCTACTCAGGCTACTTGGATAAAACCCTTTACACTGAGGAGTAAAAGCATGGCCGAGGTTTTCTTCTCCCGCTCCGATTACCAGCGCATTGCTGATTTCCTCAAGGAAAGGCTCGGTTGGATACCGGCTGTGGGCATAATCCTGGGCTCTGGCCTCAACCCCGTGGCCGAAGAGCTGGAAAAGGAAGCCTCAATACCTTACCGGGAAATACCCGGATTCCCCGTACCA
>CAZPWR010000350.1:0-4169 GCA_964590555.1 uncultured Anaerolineae bacterium
GCGGTGACGGGCCGGGCTGGGCTGTCCAGGGCCGGTGGAAGCGCCTTCGCCCCCCGGTAGCCGTCCGGGAGCGCGGGGCGCCAGGACGGAGAGGGGCGCTTTAGCGCCTCATCTTTGCCTGAGCGGAAAGGCCGACGGCCCAGCCCGACGAAACTGGGACACACCCCACAAAAAGTGAGGTTTGACAGCCTCAAGACTAACTGCTAAAATTAACACTGAACGCTACAGTGAGGAGGAATTATGGGCACAACCATTGCCGTAGCCGGCAAAGGGGGGACAGGCAAGACCACGTTTGCTGCTCTTATCGTAAAATGCCTCAAAGAGAACACCTCCGGTTCAATCCTGGCAGTGGATGGCGACCCAAGCTCTAACCTCCATTTGGCGCTGGGTATGCCTCTGGAAGAAACCATAGGCCACATCCGCGAAGATACCCTCGCTCAAATCCAGAGAGGAACCCTCCAGGCCGGCATATCTAAAGCCGATTATCTGGAATTGCGCATCAACAAAGCTTTGGTGGAAGGAGATAGGGTGGACCTAATCGCCATGGGACGACCTGAGGGGCCAGGCTGCTATTGCGCTGCCAATGCCATCCTGCGCAACGTGATTGACCGCCTCAAGCGCGATTACGATTACGTGGTCATAGATAACGAAGCAGGTATGGAGCATATTAGCCGTCAAACCACCCAAAACGTTGACGTCCTCTTCGTCATATCCGACCCTACACTGAAAGGGATTATGGCCGCCAAGGGCATCGTGGAGCTGGCTAAGGAATTGGGGAACAAAATCCGCAAGGCTTACCTTGTGGTTAACAGGGTCAATGGCGAAATCCCAGAGCCATTGAGGGAAAAAATCCAAGAAGTGGGGTTAGAACTTATTGGAACCCTTCCACGAGAGCCTAAAATAGCCGAATTTGACCTGGTTGGGAGACCAATTGTGGAGCTGGATGAAGGCTCCCCTCTGTACACAGCTGTGAAAGAAATCCTGCACAAAGCAGGCGTTATACGCTAATGAGGGGTTAAAGATATGAGCGAAAAGAAGCTGGTTATAGGCCCAACCTATGAAGAAATGCTCCATCCTTGGAAGATAAAGCCAGAAATCCGCTGGAAAGCTTTGGAGGCCCGTACTCAGGACCCCCTGGATCCGATAAACCTGTTCAATATAACCTGGCGCGATGGCCTTAACCGCATCTACTACGAAGTCCTTCCAAAAGAGCTCACTGGAGTTGAGGCTCCGATTGTAGTCCTTTACTCCAAAGATTTCCCCACCGGCAGCCACAAAGTGGGGGCCGCTTACTCCATCCTCATAGAAAAGGAGGTAACAGGGGAAGTGGACCCCGCTATCCACACCTTGGTCTGGCCCAGCACCGGAAACTACGGGATTGGCGGAGCATGGGTGGGCTGCCGGATGAAATTTGACAGCGTTGTCATCCTCCCGGAAGGGATGAGCAAGGAGCGCTTTGAGCTCATCCGCTCCTACGGAGCCCGCTATATCACAACCCCCGGCTCCGAAAGCAATGTCAAGGAAATCTACGATAAATGCAAAGAACTCAAAGCCCAAGACCCAGAACGCATCCGAATCCTCAACCAATTTGAAGAATTCGGAAACTATCGCTTCCACTACTATGTCACTGGGAACACCATAGTGAGATTGGCAGAAGAACTTGCAATGCACAGGATTGGAAGAGGTAGGATTGCCGCCTTCGTCTCGGCAATGGGCTCAGCTGGGACTATTGCCGCTGGTGATAGGCTGAAGCAAGTTTGGCACGACTGCAAAGTGGTCGGCCTTGAACCAATCCAATGCCCAACCCTGTCCTTAAACGGCTACGGCTCCCACGACATCCAAGGCATAGGCGATAAGCACGCCACTTGGATACACAACGTCTGGAACATGGATGCCCTTATGTGCATTGATGACTTGGAGTGCAAGATGGGCTTGCAGCTACTAACCGAGGAAACCGGATGGAAAGTGATGATAGAAAGGTACGGCATCCCGGAAGAAAAGGTCATGAAGATGTCCCAAATTTTTGGGATTTCCGGCGTGTGTAACGTCTTGGGAGCGATAAAGACGGCCAAATTTTACGGCTTCGGCCGGGACGATGTAATAGTCACTATCCTTACCGATAACATTGACCGCTACCGTTCGGTCATGAAGGAGCTTACGGAAAAATACGGGCCCATGGATGAAGTAGAAGCTGCTGTCCGCCTTGTCAGCATCTTCCACAAGCAGAAGTTGGACTGGATTTTTGAAGGCACTAAAGAAATGAAGAACCGCTGGCATAACCTCAAATACTTCACCTGGGTAGAACAGCAAGGCAAAACGGTTGAGGAACTTGATGCCCAGCGGGACCCTGAGTACTGGCTTGCCCAGCAGGCCCGCGTGGCTGAAATTGACAAACTCATTAGAGAAATCCGGGGGTGGTGGTAGCCATGACTGAGCTTACTGAGAAGGAGCAAATTGTCCTTGATGCAATGCGCCAAGCCGGTAAACCAGTCCGACCCGGCGACATAGCGGCTATGACTGGCCTGAAAAGCGAGGAGGTCTCAAAAATCATAAAGTCACTCCAGAAGAAAGGCTTGGTAATTTCACCCAAGCGGTGCTTATACGAGCCTTCCCAGTAAACCACAAGGAGGTGGTAAAATGCTTTTCCGAATCGGAGAGAACATACAGATCCTTTCCCCGCGGGTACGTGAAGCCATTGATAACCGCCAACCTGATTACCTTGTAGAACTGGCTAAAGCCCAGGTCAAGGGCGGAGCCCACATGCTGGACTTGAACATAGGGCGACGGAAAAAGGATGGCCACGAAGTCATGCCCTGGCTTGTGGAAATAATTGATGAAGCTGTACCTGGAACCCCAGTCTCCTTGGATACTACTAACCCTCAAGCCATTGAAGCCGGCCTGAAGAAGTGCCAGGAGCTCGGCCTCAAAGCCATGATAAACTCCGTCTCCGCTGAAGAAGAGCGCTTGACTTCCATTGGCCCATTGGCCGCCAAATACAACGTGCCTGTAATCGCTCTCACCATGACCAAGGCTGGAATACCCATCAGTGCCGAGGAAAGGGCCAACATCGCTATGGAAATCCTGCTCCCGCGCCTTACGGAGATGGGGGTGCCCGTAGAGAACATTTACCTTGACCCCCTCGTCCTCACCGTAAACGGGTGCCAAGAGCACGTTCCCAACGCTGTAGAGGCTGTCCGTTACTTCAAGGCTTTGAGCGACCCACCCCCAAAGACCGTAGTTGGCCTCTCCAACGTCTCCAACCGCGTTCCCAAGGAAAACCGCAGCCTAATAAACAGAGTCTACCTGGTTATGCTTATGGCCGCCGGACTTGATGCCGCCATCCTGGACCCACTGGATGAAAAGCAGAACGAAGTAATCCGGATAATTGAGCAACGCGATGAAAGCACACCGGTTGGCAAACTCCTCCTGGCCCTTTACGATGCTACTGCCGCTGGAGAAGACCTGGACCCCTCAATCGTGGACATGAAGGATCCGGAACAAGTTGCGATATGGAAGACAGTGCAGGTCCTCAAGAATAAGGTCATTTACGCTGACGCATACTTGCAGATGTAGGAGGAAGAAATGGCCGTTTACCTTCATGCCGATAGCACCAAATGCTCCGGGTGTAAAGCTTGCTTAGTAGCCTGCAGCCTGGCCAAATTCGGGGTGAACAATCCCAAGAAAGCCCGATTGGCCATAATACCCAAGTTCCCTGCCCCTGGAGTCTTTGAGGTCAAAACCTGCACCAACTGCGGAACCTGCGCCGAGGTCTGCCCTGTAGATGCAGTGAAAGTAAACGAAAAAGGTGCCTACTACATTGACCCCGATGAGTGCATAGCCTGCATGGCTTGCGTGAAAGAATGCCCGGAGCAAGTAATCTTCACCCACCCCGATTACCCAGTTCCTTTTGAATGCGACCTGTGCGGAGCCTGCGTTGAAGTCTGCGGACCAGGAGTCCTTTGGATTGAGTAAATGTGAGGGGCCGCCATTTAAACCGGCGGCCCCGTTTAGGTTTAAGTTAGCTACCACCAAGAGCAGACAAAATGGATAAGGAGGCCAAAATGAACGGCTATGGCGGCAAAATCCTCAGAGTCAACCTAACCACTGGACAAATCACTAAGGAGCCGACCCCTGCCCACTTAGCTGAAAAATTCCTGGGCGGTAGAGGC
>CAZPWR010000351.1:0-1822 GCA_964590555.1 uncultured Anaerolineae bacterium
GAGGATGGCGAGACCCTAAACTTAGGCCAAAGAACGCTCCGCTTCTTCCACACACCTTTCGTCCACTGGCCTGAAACCATGATGACTTATGAAGTCAACTCGCGCGTCCTCTTCTCCTGCGACGCCTTTGGGGGATACGGAGCCTTGAGGGGGGCAATATTTGACGATGAATGCCCCGATTTGGAGTTCTACAAGCAAGAAGCCCTTCGCTATTACGTTACCGTAGTAGCCAAATTCAGTGGGCCTGTCCTCAGAGCTATTGACAAAATTAAAGGCATTGAGGTAGATGTAATTGCTCCCTCTCATGGCCTAATCTGGCGAAAGAACCCCTCGGCTATCGTGGAACTTTACAAACTTTGGGCGAGTTATGCCTCTTCCCCAGGCGAGCCTGCTGTCACCCTCATCTTCGGCTCAATGTATGGCAACACCGAAAAGTTCATGAACGCTGTAGCCCAGGGGGTCTCCAGAGAAGGGGTCCCGGTGGAAATCTTTGATGCGGCCCGCGTCCCCCCCGCCTATATCCTTCCCTACCTGTGGGTTCGCCGAGGGGTCATAATAGGAGCCCCGACTTATGAAGGAGACCTCTTCCCTCCGGTAGCCCATGCTTTGGAGATGGCTGCCCTCAAGCGAGTAATGAACAAGAAAGCAGCCTACTTCGGAAGCTACGGTTGGAGCGGTGGAGCCCTGAAAAGGCTCAAGGAAATCATAGAACCACTCAGATGGGAATTGGTAGACTCCATCACCTTCACCGGTAGAGCGAGCCACGAAGAGCTCAAAAAGGGAGAGGAATTTGGAGCCAAATTCGCAAGAATCTTGAAGGAGGTCACAACATGATAGGGGAGCTTTTCCAAAAAGCTGATTGGAAAGCTGAAAAGCATGTGCCAGTCATTGAAGCCCCTTCCGAGGTCAAGGCTGGTGAACTTTTCCAGGTGAAAATAAGCATCGGCAAAGAGATAGCTCATCCTAACACCACCGAGCACCACATCCGTTGGGTTAGCGTGTATTTCCATCCGGAGGGGGACAAATACGCTTACGATGTCGGCCATTTCGCCTTTAACGCCCATGGCGAGTCAGTCCAAGGCCCCAACACCGGACCAGTCTACACCCACCACGAAGTAGTCTTCTGGATGAAGGTGCAGAAAT
This sequence comes from uncultured Anaerolineae bacterium, assembly GCA_964590555.1. Classification (GTDB taxonomy): domain Bacteria; phylum Chloroflexota; class Anaerolineae; order SpSt-600; family SpSt-600; genus SpSt-600. The sequence continues at coordinate 1,144 of CAZPWR010000351.1, forward strand.
CGGGAACACTTTACGCTACCTCCTACTGCAACATCCACGGCCTCTGGGAATATGCGCACCCGATTAAAGTAGTGGAGTAAGTTTTGTGGGGGACCGGCCATTAGCCGGTCCCTCGTTTCTCTAAAAAAGGAGAGGGCGATGGTTGACGAGATATTCTCTATTTTGGCTCTTGCCATAAAGAATGAAAAAATGGGCAAGGATTTTTACGCCGAAGCCGCTTTGAGAAGCCCCGATGAGCGAGGCCGTAATACTTTCTCTTACTTAGCACGAATGGAAGAGGACCACCTTCGCATACTCCTGGCCGAATATCAAGCGTTCCGAGAAGGAAAACCGTGGCTGCACAGGGATGAAGCTCTGGAAGTGGGCAAAAGCCTTGACATTTCCGTTCTCCCTGAGCCGGAAAAAGCGTTTGAAGAACTCCTTCCGCCCTTCATTTTCCCTCCACCCCAGCAGGCCCCAAGCATCCAAGGCGATGTAGCTGTCTTAGAGTATGCCCTTAAAATGGAAGAGCGAAGCTATCGCCTCTATGAAGAGGCCAAGGAAAAGACGCCTATCCCGCAAGCCCAGGAACTTTACGGCCTTCTTATGGAGGAAGAAAACAAACACTATAAAGTCTTGCGCGAAGCCCTTGAATACTTGACCGCCAACCAAACTTGGTGGGATGACTGGGAGAAACCAT
>CAZPWR010000352.1:0-4413 GCA_964590555.1 uncultured Anaerolineae bacterium
TCACCCCACAATCATGCCCCACGAATCAATGGAAAGGCCAGAAGTGGATTTAGTGGTGCGAGGCGAGGCCGAGGATACAATCATTGAGCTGATGCAAGCTTTGGAAGAAGCACCTCCTCTTAAAGGAAACGACCCCGAAAAGCCCCGCCTCTTCTCCGAATCCGTGTACGGTAAAATCCTGGGCCTTTCCTTCCGAAACGAGGAGGGCCAGATAGTCCACAACCCCCCACGCCCCCTCCGCAAGGACATTGACAACATCCCATGGCCCGCTTACCACCTCTTCAAAATTGAACGCTACACCAACCTCCAACCTTTAACCGATGGCCTTGACCCCAATGCCAGAGCCTATACCATTGTGACTTCCCGAGGCTGCCCCTACCAATGCATCTACTGTTCAAAGCCCATAACTGGCCATACTTGGCGGCCCCGCTCCCCGGCCGAAGTCATTAAAGAATGGCGCTACTTGGTGGAAGAACTTGGCGCTACTGAGATAGGGGTTACCGATGACGTTTGGAACTTGGATTTGGAAAGGGCTAAGGAAATCTGCAGGCTCCTCATAAAAGAAGGCCTCAACAAAGTCCCTTGGATTACCATCCACGGGATGAGGGTCACCAGCACCGACGAGGAACTTTTCCAGCTGATGAAAAAAGCCGGATGCAAGAGGGTTGGCTTTGGGGTGGAAAGCGGGAACGAGGAAATCCTCAGGCGCATAAAGAAAGGGCAAACTTTGGAGCAAGTGCGCCAGGCTTTCCGCAATGCCCGGAAGGCAGGGCTTGAGACTATGGGCTTCTTCATCTTCGGCCTTCCGGGGGAAAACGAGCAAACCATGGAAGATACCATCCGCTTCGCTCTGGAACTTGACCCAGAGCTGGCCAATTTCATGATGGCTGTCCCCTTCCCAGGCACAGAGCTATATCAGATTGTGATGAGGGAAGGGAAGCTTTTCGCTAAAAGCTGGCGCGAGTTCGGGATACACGACGATAAAGCCCACTACGAGCTTCCGGGTTTGCCAGCTTCTTTAGTGGAAAAGAAATGGCACGAAGCCTACCGCCGCTTCTACCTCAGGCCGAGCCGGATATGGAAGAGGCTCTGGAAGAAGGATACCTGGCGCCGCTTGCCCGAATACATTGCCAATTTCCTGCGTTTCTTCAAGTAAATGCGCAGGCTTAAATTCCCCCTCCTCCTGGCCGCCATAGGCATAGGTTTGGCGGGAGCTTTGGTAATGCTAAAGCCAGCCAGAACGGTCATGGGGGTTGGCCTTCTGGCACTGAGCGCTACCCTTGGCTTTATCGCCTCCGGAACTGAAAAAACCCCTGCTTTCGCCCAAAGCTTCCCCCTTTCTCCCAACGCGTGGAGGAGAACGCTCGGATTTGGCTTGCTCCTTTCCTCGGCCCTTGCCAACTTGTGGGCGATAAAGCTTTTGGAAATTGCTCAAACGCCCCTGCCTTGGCTTTTCTACGCCCTCTCCCTCCTTTACTTTGGGCTTGCTTTCTACATCCTGGAAGAGCACCCGACCGCTTCCCCTTCGGCGCCAAAAGCTGGGAGCTTAGCCTTGATACTAATCCTGCTGATAGCTTTCTCCCTTCGCACCTACCAAATCGGCGAAATGCCCCCAGGCATCTATTACGATGAAGCTTGCAACGCGCTTGATGCCCTATGGGCAATGGGGTCGGGAACTTACCCGGCCTTCTTTGAGGCTTGCAACGGCCGAGGCCCTCTCCTCATATACTCCCTATCGCTTGCCCTAAGGATTTTGGGGAAAGAGCCCCTGGCTTTAAGGCTTGTGCCCATTTTCTACGGCTTAGCTGGAGTTGTAGCTTTATACCTTTTGCTCAAGCTTGTGGACGAAAAGTTGGCCTTGGCTGGAGCATTCCTATTGGGGATAATGCGCTGGCACTTCCACTTCAGCCGTGTGGTCTTTGATGCCATAACTGTGCCCTTCTTCGCACCCCTCTCTCTTTACTTCCTCTGGCGAGGTTTCTTGAGAGGACGCCGCACCGATTTCCTCCTGGCAGGTTTCGTGGCTGGATGGGGCTTCATGGGTTACGCGGCCTTCCGCCTTTTCCCCCTTTTAGCCCTGGTTTCTTTCGCCCCCGCTCTCTTCAAAGGCCAAATAAGGCGCACCATTACCGCTTTCCTCATCTTCCTGACTGCTTTCCTCTTGGCTTCAGCTCCTATCTTCTCCTATGCCATCCGCCACCCCGATACCTTCCTCCATCGCTCCCGCCAGGTTTACCTGTTGCGTTTCCACCCCCAACCTGCCTGGCTGGAAGCCCTCAAGCGCAATGCCCAGACCACCCTCCTCATGTTCCACCAGCGTGGAGACTTCAACCCTCGCCACAACCTCCCCGATGCCCCTATGCTTGACCCCGTAACGGGAGCTCTCATGGTGGTCGGAATCGGGATTTGCCTGCGCCGAGCCCTGGACTGGCGTTACAGCCTAATGCTGCTTTGGCTCATCCTCTTCCTCCAGCCGGGGATATGGTCAATTGAAGCCCCGCAAGCCTTGCGCAACATAGGTGTAGTAACCGCTGTCGCTTTCATGGCTGCGCTACCCCTAAGAGAAATGGCTTCAACCGGCCACCGCCTCCTCTCCCGAGGCTTGATCATCTTACTGATGCTTTCGGCCTTAGCTTTGAACGCCCACACCTATTTCTTCCGCCAGGCCAAAGATATACGAGTATTTTACGCCTTCTACGGCTTGGAAACCACGGCTGGCAAGATAATCTCCTCCCTCGGCCCATCCTACCGCTTTTACTCCATTTACGCTACCGATCCCACAGTCATTTTCCTTCTGCCTCCAGAAATAGACCTAAGGTTCCTGGACCACTTTGAGCACATCCCCCTTCGCGAAGAGACCGACCGAGACATCGTCTACATTGTGGACCCACGCTATGACCCGCCGCTGGAGCTCTTCCTCCACTGGTACCCTGAGGCAAAAGTCCAGGAAATACCAGACCCATCAGGCAAGACCATGCTGAGGTTAATCTGGGTGCGGAAGGAAGAAGTCAATAGCTCTATGAGGCTGCGTTCGCTACCTCAGAATGCGAGGGAAGAGGGTAGCCTGTTCATCCCGGAAACAGGGTTTTACACCCTCAAACTCAAAGGCCCTCCCTCGGCCGAGCTTAGCATTGCTGGAGCTGAGGGAGCATTTAGCCTCAAAGGCGGAGAAGAAGCGAACTTTTGGTTCATCAAAGGCTGGCACGATTTGAAGCTGGAAGGAGCAGCGCAGATTGAAATATACGGGGGGGAACTTGCTGGCCCCATCCCGAAAGAACTTTTAAACCCTCGCCCCGCATTTCAACCCGGCCTCACGGGTTACTACTACCGAGGAACAGATTGGAGCAGGGAGCCGGTTTTTGCCCGGATTGACCCCTTCATCGCTTTCCGCTGGCACATCCAGCCGCTGCCGGCCCCCTTCAGCGTGGAATGGAAAGGCTTCCTGAAAATCGGTAGGCCGGACTACTACGGTTTCGCCCTCCTCTCCAACTCCCCCTCATCCTTGGAAATAGACGGACGGCAAATCTTGGAAACCTCCTCTGACCTAAGGCGGGAGGCCTGGGTTTACTTAAGCGAAGGAAAGCACAAATTGAGGGTCAGATTCAAGGAGCCTGGAGGGTATACAGCCATTTACCTTTACTGGAAACCGCCGGGGGGAAACTTTGAATTTCTGCCCCCACACGTTTTAGAGCCTTTGTGGGGAGAAAGATGGAACGATTGGTGATTCTGGTGATGGGTAAATGGCAGGAAAGGGCTTTGATTTCAGCCCAGCTCCAGGAAGAAGGCTACGAAGTGCAATCTTTCCCCAGCTTTGAAACCGCAACCGCTTTCCTCTGCCAAGCCCCTTCTTTACCCGATGGAGTAATCCTGGACTCCAAAGGGATAACGGCATCGGCTGAGGAGCTGAAGGCCTTCCGCCTCCTATTGGGCGATACCCCGCTTGTCCTCTGCACAGCTCCGTATAGCCGGAACCGAGAGGCTGAAGAGGCCCTGAACCCTGCGGAAATCCTGATCCGCCCTTTTACGGTGAAAGAGCTGGTGGAGACTGTAAAGAAGCTTATCCCCCTTTCCGGGCCCATTTCCTAAGCCTTGCCACAGCTTCCTCCAAAGTCTCCATCTTCTTAGCGAAGCAGAAACGGAGCATGGGTGGGCTTTTGACTTCCTTCCGGTAAAAGCCGCTTATGGGGATGGTAGCCACCCCCGCTTCCTGGATTAGGCGGAAGCAAAAGGCCCTATCATCCTCATCGCTAAAGGGGGAGAAATCGGCCAAGAGGTAGTAAGTGCCCTGGGGCCTGAGCACTTTGAAACCAATCCCTTCCAAGGCCGAGGAAAGGAAATCCCTCCGCTGACGGTATAACTCCAAAACCTCCCGGAAGAACCTCTCATCCATACCCAAAGCGAAAGCGGCTGCTT
>CAZPWR010000353.1:0-2609 GCA_964590555.1 uncultured Anaerolineae bacterium
AGCTAAGATTTCCCCTACCGCTCCTGCAGCTGCGCTCCCCTCCACAACCGAGGACGGTATGTCCTTGGGGCCGGAGAAAACGCCGGAGGCAAAAACCCCCTCCTTGCCCGTTGCCAGGGGGTTGAACAGGGAATTTTCCACAAAGCCGTAGGCATCGGTTTTTATCCCCAACTTACGCGCCAGCTCCTTCACATCCTCCGGCACTTCCATCCCTACCGCAAGCACTACGAGGTCAAAGCGGTCCTCTTTTAGATTGCCAGCTTCTTCGTAGCGCACAACGATGTCTTTGGTTTGTGGGTCCTCAACCAGAGCTGATACCCGACTTCGGGTGTAGAGTATACCGTATTCCTCTTGCGCCCGCTTGAAGTAAGCCATGTAGCCCTTGCCGAAGGCCCTCATGTCCATGAGGAAGATTTGGCAGAAGGTATCGGGCTCATGTTCTTTGGCCATTATCGCTTGCTTTGTAGCGTACATGCAGCAGGCTGAGGAGCAATAATCGTGCTCCTTGTCCCTGGAGCCTACGCACTGGAGCCAGGCAATGCGCTTTGCTTTCTTACCATCGGATGGCCGGAGGACATGACCTTCGGTTGGGCCAGAGGCGGAAAGGAGCCTCTCAAACTGGATTGAAGTTACAACGTTGGGGAAGCGCCCAAAACCGTATTCTTCCAGAGCTGAGGGGTCAAAGGGCTTGTATCCCGGGGCCAGGACTACTGCTCCAACTTCAAGTTCAATCAGCTGCTCCTTCTCTTCGTGGGTCTCCTTAGTCACAGCTTGAGCTTGACAAGCATAAACGCACTCCAAGCATTCGGAGCAGACCCCACACTGAAGGCAGCGCTCCGCTTCCGCCCGAGCCTGCTCTTCGCTCAAGGGCAAGACCATCTCACGAAAAGTAGTCTTGCGCTCATCCAGGGGGATGAGCTCAGGCTCGGCCCTTGGGGCAGGCTTGACTTTGCCTTCTTCTACCAGCTTAAGGGCTTCTTCTTTGGTCCACTTGACAACTTTCCAGGATTTTTCTTCTTCCTTAAGAGGCAAGCCCTGAAGGTATCGGTCTATCATCCGGGCGGCTTTGTGGCCCAAAGCTACGGCATGGATTATGAAGTTGGTGCCGGGGACTATGCCGCTTCCGGCGAAGATCCCTGGTATCTCGGTCTGGAGGGTTTCCAAGTCTCCATAGAGCTTGTCGTAAGGTGGTTCCAGGAAGGAGAGGTCCGAAAGCTGCCCAACGGCCTTTATCACCGCATCTACTTCCAGAGTGAATTCAGTGCCTGGGACAGGGACGCGCCTTGCTACCCCGTCCTCGGTGACTGTTTTAACCTTGGCGCATTCCACCCCTACAACCCGGCCGTTGTTGCCCAAGATTCTGGTCACTGCCACACCTTCCAGAAGCTCAACCCCTTCCTTGGCCACTTCTTCCAGCTCCCAGCGGTAAGCTGGAAGCTCCTCCTTCGTGCGGCGGTATATTAGGTAAACCTTTTCGCTTCCCAAGCGGATTGAAACGGCAGCGGCATCAATGGCCGTTATCCCTCCTCCGACTACCGCCACCCTTCGGCCTACTTTGTGCCTCCAGCCGAGGTTAACTTCCCTGAGGAATCTGAGGGCAGGGATAACTCCTTCTAAGTCTTCCCCTTCAACATTGAGCGGCCTCTCTCCAGCTACTCCCACCGCCAAGAATACAGCATCGTATCCTTCCTGGAGGAGCTTTTCCGGGTTGCGGATAGGGGTATTGAGGCGCAGTTCTACCCCCAGCGCCAGGATATCGTCAATATCACGCTGCAGGATGGCCTTGGGGAGGCGGTGCTCAGGTATAGCTACGCGCATCATTCCTCCGGCTACGGGCAGGGCTTCAAAAACCGTCACCCCATAGCCCATGAGGACCAAATCCCTGGCAGCGGTCAAGCCAGCAGGTCCTGCGCCTACTATGGCCACCTTCTGGGGTTTGGTGCGAGGGGCCGGCTTCGGAGGCTCGTAAGGGCCATGTGTGTAAACATAATCTACTACGAAGCGCTTGAGGGCCATGATAGCCACAGGTTCATCTATGTGGCGGCGGTTGCAGTGGCCCTCGCACGGATGGTGGCACGTGCGGCCACAAACGCTGGGGAAGGGGTTGTCTTCTTTGATTACCCTCAGGGCATCGTGGTAACGGCCTTCGCGGATGAGGGCTATGTAACCTTGAGCCCTCTGGCCTGCTGGGCAAGCGTCTCGGCAAGGGGCTACTCCTTCTTTCTCCACAGCGTAAGCGTTGGGGACAGCTTGGGGGTAGCGTTTGTAAATGGCTTTGCGCTGCGAAAGCCCTCCTTCGTAGTCGTTGGGTAGAGATATTGGGCAGACCCTGGCACAATCGCCGCAAGCGGTGCACCGGCTTTCATCCACATACCGAGGCCGGCGCCGAATTAAGGCTTTGAAATTACCTGGCTTCCCCTCCAATCGGATAAGTTCAGCTCCGGTGATTAGCTCAATGTTGAGGTTGCGCTCCACCTCCACCAACCAGGGGGAGAGTATGCACATGGCGCAATCGTTAGTGGGGAAAGTCTTATCCAGTTGGGCCATTCTCCCCCCGATGGCGGGCTCCTTCTCTATGGGGGAGACTTTGAAGACGGCAGCAGCCCGAG
>CAZPWR010000354.1:0-4820 GCA_964590555.1 uncultured Anaerolineae bacterium
AACAAACTCATAATCTCATCTGGCCCCCTCTCCGGAACACTAACCCCTGGTGCCGGCAAAATGGACTTCACCACTAAATCCCCCCTCACCGGAGGATATGCTTCCGCCAGCGTCGGCGGGCACCTTACCGCTGAACTCAAATACGCCGGCTACGATTCCATAATCATTGAAGGCATATCCCCCAAGCCTGTTTACCTCTACATAAACGATGACGAGGTGGAACTTAGGGATGCTTCAGACCTGTGGGGCAAAGGGGCAATAACTGTTGAAACTGAACTCAAAAAGCGCCTTGGGGAAGAATTCCAAATCGCTGCCATTGGCCCAGCTGGGGAAAACCTGGTGAAATATGCCTGCATAAGCCATGATTTCGGGAGGCAAGCTGGACGTGGAGGCGTCGGAACTGTAATGGGGGCCAAGAAGCTCAAGGCCATAGCGGTTCACGGCACCAAAGACATCCCTGTAGCCGATCCTCAAGCCCTCTTGCGCTTGGGAACCGAGGCTTACAAGGCTTGCAAAGCCTCCGAAGCCTTTGAAGCCTGGACCCGATACGGCACAGCCGGAGTGACAGTTTGGTCCAACGAAGTCGGCGCCTTCCCCGTCCGGAACTTCCAAGCTGGAGCCTTAGAAGATTACAGCGGCTTGAGCGGCGAGACCATGCGTCAACGCATCGTCATAACCGATAAGGGCTGCTTCGGTTGCCCAAGCCCATGCGGCAAATACTCCTTCAGCAAAAAATACAACATCTACGTGGAAGGCCCCGAATACGAAACCACTGCCCTTATCGGCGGGAATTGCGTCCTGACCGACATTGAAGATGTGGCTTACGCTAACTGGCTCTGCGATGAACTCGGCATTGATACTATCTCGGTTGGGAGTGTGATTGCTTTCGCTATAGAATGCTTTGAAAAGGCCATACTAACCAAGGAAGATACTGGCGGCCTTGAGCTGCGCTGGGGCGATCCCAACGCAGTGTTTACTTTGATAGAGAAGATAGCCCGCCGAGAAGGGATTGGGGACCTATTGGCGGAAGGAGTAAAATATGCCTCCCAAAAGCTTGGTGAAGGCTCTGAAGAATTTGCCATCCACGTAAAGGGTATGGAAGTGAGCGGGTATGAAAGCCACAACGCTCCCGCCATGCTCCTCAGCTACATGACTTGCGACGTTGGAGCTCACCACAACCGTTCCTGGGCCATAACCTACGATCTGCAGGTTGGTCGCGACCTGGTTACTCCTGACAAGGCCGAAAGGGTGATTTACCTCCAGCATGTCCGGCCACTCTTTGATTGCCTTGGGGCCTGCCGGCTCCAGTGGGTAGAATTGAGCATTGACCTCGGCCTATACCCACCCATCCTCAAAGCCATAACCGGGATTGACCGCTCCTGGGAAGACTTGCTGAAGATTTCAGAGCGGGTATGGAACCTGACCCGGATGTATTGGGTGCGAGAGATAGAGGGCTTCGGTAGGGAATGGGACTATCCACCGCCTCGCTTCTACAAAGAACCTGTAACTTACGGTCCCACTAAGGGCAAGCTCATGAGCTGGGATGATATCCAAAGGCTTCTGGACATGTACTATGAGAAGCGAGGCTGGGACAAGAACGGCATTCCTACTCCTGAGAAACTCGCGGAATTAGGGCTTACAGATATAGTCAAATAAGGGAGTTTAGCACTCACGAAATACCGAGAAGTTGATGAAGCGGGCAGTAAGGAAAGCCATTTGGCCTTAAGTTGCTTGCGTTATGTCGAATGTGTGCGGTAAGCGGAGGTGACCGTAACTGAGGAGAAATTAAGAGCTCTGTTGTTTGACGGCCAAATATCTTTTGAGTAGTAGTGGCTTCTGGCCAAAATCCGAGCAAAAGAGGGGACGGGACGATTTTGGTGCATTGAAGAGAATTCTTCAGGGGATTGCAACATTGGATTTGGGAGGTATATCGTGGAAGAGAAGGAGAAAATTCAGTTTATAGAAGAAATTAAGCAATTAGAGCGAGAGCTTTACTTAAAAAGAAGCAAGCTTGCGTCTAAAGAAGCTATGGAGTACGGTGCGACACCCTCTCATCTAATTTGTACGGGTGTGCGTATCGAAGAGTGGAAAGAAGTTATCAAAGAGCTGATTGCTCTCATTGGATTGCACTCCAGTGGGGGGAATAGCATTGAGGATGTCCGAAAGGAACGAGAAGGATGAAGTTGGTCATTGATAGTAATGTTTTCGTAAGTGGAAAAGAGGTAGATTCCTTTCGGGGATTGAAACAGTTAAAAGGGAGAACTTGAAGGGTGGCTAAGGTAAAAGCAGTAGGGATTCTCAGCCGCTACGCAGGCTATGAAGTGGAAGTAGAGGGCGGGAAAAGCGTGGAAGAGGTCCTCGCAAGTTTGGGGATACCTTCACCGCTGGTGGGTATAGTGCTGGTCAACGGAAAGCAAGTGGAGAAAAGCTACGCAATTGAGGAGGGGGATGAGGTCAAACTCATCCCCCTTTTAGGTGGTGGCTAAACCCTTCCCTTTTCTCCCCTGAACTTTAGAGGTCGCTCAAGCGGTTTCCGGCTTATAAAGGTAACCTAAACCACAATCCTATTGGCTAAGCCCAAGGTTATGTTTTGACGGATGGTTTCCCGTTCGTTTATTGTGACCTCGCCCGACTCACACGCCTGCTACAGCTTTTAGGCGCTGCCAGAGATGCACAACGTCCTGACCCAGCCTGGTTGCCCACCGGTCAATGTACTCAAAATCAAAGTTTGAAGTCCACTCGGGTTCCTCGTTCAAGCGAACAGCCACCAGAATATCGCGGATGTCCTGCTCATGCTTGAAAGAACGTCCTTCCTTCCATGCCATCAGCTTGCCGACAATCACATCCTCTGGGTGCGCGAACCAGGCCTCAAACGCCTGGCCTCTCCACTGAATGGAGCGGCGAATGCGCCGCTTCAAGACAAAGCCATATCCCGGTTCCATCGTTGTGGGAATCAAGTCTACTTTCCGTCCCGCCGTGGTATCTATAATTTTGAACATAATCCCCAGGCGAATTGATTCCCGCATCTGATGTGGGTCTGCATAAAAGCGGGGTGCGGGATAAGCTGCGGCCAATGCTTCTACTTGCTCCTCATTCATCTCTACGACGATGTCTAAATCAGCCGTCAGGCGAGTCATGCCGTAGGACATTCCGGCAAAAGCGCCGATGATAGCGTACGGGATGCCCAGTCGTTCCAATGTCTGAAAGATGTCCAAATACAACTCAAAAGGGCTTTCCTCAACCATGTTGCAATCTCTTAAACATAAGTAGGGTGAGTTCGTAATCGGAGAGATGGGGATAAGCGCGGCGCAGCCTGGCTCGCACATTGTCCAGCCAAAGTATCTGCATCTCCAAGAGTGTCTGGAGTCGGCGCTCTGGCGGCAAGCGCATCAGCAAGCGAATTTGTTGCTCATCGGCGGGCTCCAGATGTCTCCCGGTTTCCTCTGAGGCCATAAGAGTCCTCCGAAAGGCAGACGTAGATTGAAATGCACCTTTCTGGGCACCCTGAGCCTGGCGTCAGCCTGCACTTACGCAAATCTTGGCGGAGGCCAACCACCGGCCGCAGGCCTAAGTGGGTGATGCTTTGGGTAAGCCTTGGCGCGGCCTTTCCAGTCACCCCGACGCCCCCTTACAAAGCCCCTAATTCTTTCTCAACGGTGGCTTTGATGTTCAGCCATTCCCGATATTCAAATTCCTTCCAGGGCGGCTCCTTTACTCCTAACTCTGCCAGTAAACGGTCTGCTTGATTGCCGAGTTCTAAGGCCTTTGCGATGTTGCCAAGATGGTACTCATAAACAGCCAGAAGCAGATATGCTTCCGCTAAATCTACTTTTTCCCTAAGATGGGGCAGGATTTGGTAAATTTCCTCTCTGGCTTCTACGTACTTTCCCTGCCTGCCAGCCGCAATAGCGATATTCCCCCTCAAAATTGCCTCCCAATCAGGTTTAACAATCCCGGTACATTGGGGCAAAATCTCCAATCCTTTTCTGAAAACCTGGACAGCCCGGTCTGTATCTCCGGATTGAAGGTATAGTAAGCCGAGGCGATTCAAAGTAAACAGCAGAATCTCGTTGTACTCTTGGCCCATTTGAGAAATCTTTTCTGCCGCATGCTCATGAAACTGGATTGCTGGAAGCAAGGGTTTTCCCTCGTGTAAACTTTCCAAGCAAGCAAGCCGGGCTTGTATGCCCCACCTGATCGCTTCCAAATCTTCTCTTCCCTGGAACAAAGTTTCCAACTTTGACCATTGTGCCTGAAATTCATCTCCGCGACCCTGAAGCATTGCCAACTCAGAGTAGCGGAGTAGAAGGGGGAAGTTCAGCAATTCTGGAGCACTTTTAGCCAGCGCTTGTTCAACAAGATACTGGCATATTGCGAGACAATCTGTCCATTCCCCTTTAGCGTAGAGAAGAGAGACTCCCGAGCGAGATGCTTCCACTAATGCTTCCAACCTGTGCTGGGATAGCAACCACCGGAACACAGATAGCACGTTGGGTAGTTCTCTCTCAAAAATGGCGTAATCGCCCGAAGGGTAGGTACGCAAAAGGTCCTGATACCACAGAACCCACCTTTCCAGAAACTGTTTCTCCAAGTCCGGCTCTTCTGCCAGTTTCGCCCGCGCGTACTCCTGCACCAGTGGCAAGAGCCAGAAGCGGTCACTTTCGGAGTCCCAGTTCACCAGCGAGAGCCGCAGGAGCAGGCTCAGCCCTTCATCCCGGTCCCGCAGGGGGAGGTCGGCGATGGCTCCCAGCGCCTCCCGCGCTGCCCCGGCCTCCCGGCCCCAGAGGGGGCACGCCCGGCGCAGACGCTAAGCGTCCGCG
>CAZPWR010000355.1:0-3070 GCA_964590555.1 uncultured Anaerolineae bacterium
CCAGCGGCCCTGGTCGGCGTAGACGCTGCCCAGGTTAGTTAGGATAGCTCCTTCCCCCTGGCGTTCCCCTGACCTCTGGACTTCAGATAGAGCCCGCTCGTAGAAGTTCACTGCCATTTCCCATTTACCTAACTTGTGATAAGCATTTCCCAACCCCCAGAATACCCGCCAGGAAGTTCCCCCCTCAGCCTCATACCGGCGGAAGTACTCAATAGCCTCGGCCAGCCGCCAGTTGGCCAAGCAGTAGTTGCCCGCATAGGCCAAGAAAGCCAGGTAGGCCTCCTTGAGCCTTCTATCGGCTTCATAGGCCAAGCGAGCTTCGGCCAGGGCTTCTTCCACCCTCTTCTCCTGCAAGGAGGTAAAAGCCCGCCTCATCAAGGCGAAAGCTTGGCTTTCCAACCCCATTTCCTCCAAATCACGGAGCTTCGCCTCCACCTCCGCTAAGGGAACCTCAAGGTGGGACTCGGCAGCCAGAGCGGTACCCTCAACCAAGGCCATTGGCTCCAGGGCTGGCTTCCGTACCCTGCTAAGGTAATCCTCGTAGAGTTTCCGGCTCTCTCCCAAAGCCTTCCCTCGCTTCTTCTCCAGAGCCAAAACCGCCTTTTCCAGGAGGTCAGCATCCCTGAGGCGCAATGCCGGTGCTGTAAGCATAAGCTTGCGGTTGGAGAGGATGAGGAAGCCAGCGGATTGGAGACGCTGAAGGGAATCCCGCTCTGCCCCTTCAACATCATTGATAGCGATGACCTGGTCAGTGTGCTTAGTTACTAATTCAAGCAGCAGGGTCAAATCTTCTTCCCGAAGGGCTGCCATTTTTGAAGCCACTACTTGGCCAAAGGCTTCCTTTTTGGCCTCCTCTTTTCCCTTCCCTTGTCCTCTGGCCTCCAAGTACCGGTTAGTGAAATCCAAAATGTCCAAAGGGTCGCTAAAGCTCTCAAGGGGGAAGGTGAAATCCAGGTCTTCAGCCAACTGTTGCCCTCCAAAGCGCTCCGCTGCCTCATGGATAGCCTTAGCAAGCATGTTATTGAGGTCGTAAAGCCACTTCTGGGATTGAACAAAGCCTCCCCTTGTGGCCTCGTAGATTACGAGTAAAGCAGGAACCCCTCGCAGCGTCTTGAAGGCCTTCCGAAATTCCTCCTCGCTCCCTACTCTTACCACAATGATAGCATCTTGGGTGTTAAGGGGCATGTTGTTCACCAATAAGCGATTCCCCTCCGGTTCAATCCTTATCTCCGGCCAAGAGAGGCGCAAGAGTAAAGGGTTCCCAAGACCATTCACAAGAAGGCTCAATAGAGCCTCTTTCCTCTCGGCGGGCAGGTAATGGGGAAGAACTATAGGAGGAGTTAGCGAGGAGGGAACGATGAAGCGCCCCAAATAGACAGTGAAAAGCTCCATAAAGCGTCCTCCTTACCCTTATGGCTTAAGGAACCCCAACAATGGAGAGAGACTATAGCGCTTTGATTCAAAGGAACGGGTGACATCATCTGGCACCAAGACCCCCTGAAACTCCAAGATGCGCACATCGTCTTCGTCCAATTTCACTTTCTCAATCAGAGTGGCTGCTTTAGCCTGCCTTTCCCCTGTGCTGAAATACCAATCAGCCACACGCTTCACGAATTCAGCTGAGGTCGCATAGTAAGTCAGCACATAACCCTTAAGGTCTTCCCAGCAGCGGTTTACCTCCAGGTCTGTGTGCCAGCACAAGTAATCAAGCCAGCGCAAGAAGGCCAGAGGATTGCCTGTCTTGCGAGTAAGCTCTTGGCCCAAGTTAAGAATTCCTGCCTTTTTCAGTTTTTCGCTCTCGCGGCAATCTATCTGTAGCCTCCTATTTAGGATTTCCATCAATTGATTTGGCTCCAGTTCTTTAAGGCAGATGGCGCTCCTGCATTCCCGGCTGATGTCCATGGAGACAAACTCGCTACGCACTGTGGTCACAATAGCGATAGTGTCCAGGCTTATAAGCGTCCTCAGGAGTTGGCAGACTATCTTTGGGTCCTCAAAGGCCTCGCCTAATTGATCCAGGTTATCCACAAATACCAAGGGTTCTTTGTCTCTGCGTTTGCCAATCGCCTTTAGCATGCTCTCAAGAAGCTGCAGCCGAAAGTGGTCGTCAATGGTGATCTTTGAAGTTTCTTCTCTCACCTCCTCCTCCTCAATAGCACCACGAATTCCCAAGGTGAGCTTGATGAAACCCAGGAGCCCAAAGTCTTCTTGGATGCTGCTCTCAAGCTCGCAGCCTATCTTAAAGAAGTTGCTCCTGGTGATTTCGTCCGCGCTGATGAGTTGCCTTAGGTATGAGATTTCTTTCAGGAGGTCCTTATCTCTTGGAAAAAGCTCGTTCGCCTGTCTGGCTAACTCTTCAGCCAGAGCACGAAGCAGCTCTTTCACGTTGTTGCAGCGTTCACCTCGCACTATGACAGGGAAGAAATCCTCCCTCTGAGCCTGGAGTTGATGGATGACGGCTCGCACGGTGATAGACTTGCCCACGCCTCTTTCGCCATAGACCATCAGGCGTCGGTGCTTGCCCCCTCGGTCGTTCAGGAAAAGATTTAACGTATCCAAGACTTCTTCATAGCCCTTGTGGGGGACAAAAAGCCTGATGTCCTCATAGTCGTCTGGCCGGATGCAACGACTTCGGATGGCCATCGTCACACCTCCTTATTCTGTTCATCCGCTACTCACCCATTCCTCCAGCCTCCACCTCTTACCTGTAGCCTCATCAACCTCCTTTGCCATTGTTAGTGCCATCTCCTTGGCTTTTGCTCTCTCCTCAGGTGTCTTCTCCAGCCTGCTTGCACCCACCAGGGCAATGACAGCGCAGCCCTTCTGGGCAAGCATGCCAGAAGCCTTCAGCTCCTCGCTCCTTGACCTTTCTTCCCCCATCTTCATTACCATCTCCCAGAGCCCGTTCCCCAGAACAGCTACATCGGAGAACCTATCCTCGCTTGCTGACCTTTTGGCTATGGCGACGATGCTGTCAATTGTGTCCAGCACAAGTGTGGGGTGGAGCTGGAGGGCCAAGGAGCGGGCCTGGGCCCGGTGGGAGAAGGATGCGGATGCATCGGCCGTCTGA
>CAZPWR010000356.1:0-4312 GCA_964590555.1 uncultured Anaerolineae bacterium
CACCTCCTAAGGCAAGGATTCCTTTATCTAAATAATACACCATTTTGCTAAGCTTGTCCAATCATGCCTTCGGCGGGTGTGTCCCAATTTCGTCGGGCTTTTTTTCATGCCGATTGAAATCAGCCTTTTGGGGCCTTCGGCCAAAGGTCGGCCTTCGCCAACCTTAATCAAAACGGGGGGAACCCCCCGTAACCCCCTGCGAGGGGGGAAAGGCCAGGGGGGTGTGAGGGGTGCAGCTTGGCAGACCTCCTGCCAGCAGGAGTGGCCCCACAATTCTGGGACACATCCCTTCGGCCAGAGTGCGCACCAGATTAGGCGGCCTGATTTCGCTAATCCCAAGCGCTTGCAGCCGATTGGAAATAGGCCTCCTCAGGCCTGCGTAGCGCCAGCGTCAGCCTTCGTTGACGCTGACATTGCTGCTGGTTAGCGGAGGCTCAAAGAGGACGACTTTAATCGGCGTGCGCAGCAAATTTGCTTTTCAAGTTAAGGGAAGATAAAATTAACCCGAAGGGAAGACATGGTTCACTTACTGGTTGTCATTTTAGATGACCTTAAAGCATTACCGGACCTGCTGCAGGCGTGGCGGGAAGCAGGGGTGCCTGGAGCTACGATTCTGGAAAGTGTCGGCGCATACCGGGCCCACACTTGGCTGGAGCGAGTCGGGCTGGGCGCGCTGGAACGGCTCTTTGAGGCCGAAGAGATCCGTCGCCGCACCCTGCTGACCGCCATAGACGACGAAGCCCTGCTGGCCCGCGCCATCGCCGAGGCAGAGCGGGTTGTGGGCGGGTTTGAGCGCCCCAACACCGGCATCCTGCTGGTCCTGCCTGTGGCCGAAGCACGAGGGCTCCGGAAGGAGCACCCCAAAGCCCCTGAAAAGGCCGTGCCCTACCCTGTCTGCCCTGGCTGGCGGGAAATGCGCATCGGCCAAATCACCAGAGCAGTCGGCATGGAACCAGTCACTGTCTCACCTGATGCTACGCTGGATGAGGTAGCGAGAGCCTTGGCCGCCCACCCTGGCGTCCGGGTCGCTTGCGTCGTAACAAAAGAGGGCCGCTTAATTGGGCTTCTGGACGTACACACTATTGCCGAAGACCTCCTATTTTACATCCTCCCCGAAGAACTGCTGCGAGAAGTAACTGACCTGGACCAAGTGGCAAAGTTTGCAGAAAAAACTCGCGTCCGCACTGCCGCTGATGGGATGCAGAAGCCAGTCTGGGTTAAGGAGACAGATACGCTCAAGCAAGCACTGATGCTCATGCACGAACACCGTCTCTCCGGCCTGCCAGTCGTAGATGAAGCGTACCGCGTGGTGAAGTATATAGACCTCTTGGGCCTGCTGACCCATTGCTTAGCCTACCGGGATGCCGAAACTGAGGGCTCGCAATGAACCAGGCCTGGATCGCTGCCATCATCTTTATCGTCACCTATATCCTCATTGTCACCGAACGGGTCCACCGGACGGTCTCAGCCATGCTGGGCGGGGTGGCGATGATTCTCCTAAGGGTCCTAACTCAAGCGGAGGCCTTCCGCGCCATAGACTGGAATGTTATCTTCCTATTAGTGGGGATGATGGTCATCGCCAACATCTTACGGGAGACAGGGCTCTTCCAGTGGCTGGCGGTCCAAGCCGTCCGGCTGGGCCAAGGGCGACCAGTTCGGATCCTTCTCGTCCTCTGTGTGGTGACCGCTCTCAGCTCGGCCTTCCTGGACAACGTGACCATCGTCGTGCTGGTGGTGCCGGTCACCCTCTTTGTGACCGAGCAACTGCGGCTGAACCCATTGCCTTTCCTCATTGCTGAGATTTTGGCCTGCAACATCGGCGGGACTGCAACCCTCATTGGTGACCCGCCTAACATCCTCATCGGCAGTGCGGCAGAGATTGACTTTACCACTTTTCTCGCCAATATGGGCCCCATTAGCATGCTCATCCTGTTGGTCTTCCTGGGGTTAGCCTGGCTCATGTTCCGGAGGGAACTGCAAGCCCGGCCAGTGCACGCCGCCGAACTCTCTGCTTTGGAAGCTGCGGAATTGATAACCAACTGGCCCTTATTGCGGAAGGGGGTTATAGTGATGGGCGGGGTAATCCTTGGATTCTTGGTCCACGGGGCGCTGCATTTGGAGTCCGCCACCATAGCTCTGGCCGGAGCGACCATCCTCCTTCTCTGGGCTCGGACAAACCCGCACCACGCCATAAGGGAGGTGGAATGGACCACCCTCTTCTTCTTCGTTGGCCTATTCATCGTTGTAGAGGGGCTGGTTCAGACCGGAATTATCCAGGCAATGGCTCAAGCTGCATTGCACCTGGTGGATGGAAATGTCCGCTTGGCTTCCATGATGCTTCTTTGGATGTCAGCGCTGGTCTCCGGCGTCGTGGACAATATTCCTTATACGGTAACGATGATACCGCTGGTGGAGAATCTACGGCAAGCAATGCCGCTGGAGCCATTGTGGTGGTCGCTGGCGCTGGGGGCTTGCTTAGGGGGCAATGCCACACTGGTGGGGGCCTCGGCCAACGTGGTAGTGGCCTCGTTGGCGGAACGCAGCGGCCACCCTATCCGCTTCTGGACCTTCCTGGCCTACGGCGTGCTAACGACCTTCGTTTCCCTTCTTCTGGCGATGGGATACATTTGGCTAAGATATCTGCGCTGATGGAGGGGACCGATGGACCCTATGCTCCAGTTTCCGTTAGCCCTTGCCATAATCGTCTTTTCGGCCAAAGCCTTCGGTTACCTTAGCACTTATTTGGGGCAGCCAGCTGTGCTTGGGGAGTTGCTCATCGGCCTCATCTTAGGGCCAACGGTGTTGGACATGCTTCACTGGCCCTTGTTCGCCGGTGGGCACTTGGAAGAAACGCTGCGCTATTTAGCCCATTTGGGTGTTCTTTTCCTCATGTTCATCGCTGGCTTAGAAGTGGATTTAGAGGCTATGCGGCGGGCAGGGCGGCCTGCAGTATGGGCTGGTGTCTTAGGGGTCCTCTTCCCCATTATTATGGGGCTTGGGCTTTCACTCCTATTCGGTTTCACCACGTTAGACGGGGTATTAATCGGCCTGATATTGGCTGCGACCAGCGTCAGCATATCAGCTCAGACGATGATGGAACTGGGCGTCCTGCGCAGTCAGGTAGGGGTTGCGCTCCTGGGCGCTGCTGTTGTGGACGATATCTTAGTCATTCTACTGGTCTCTATCTTCAGTGCGTTGGTTGGTGGGGGGAGTGGTTTTTGGCAAGTCCTATGGGTCCTGATTCGGATGGTATTGTTCCTGGCCGTAGCCATCTGGGTAGGAGCAAAATTAATCCCTCGCCTACCGGCCCGTGTAGAGCGGCTTCCCATAAGCGAAGGAGTCATGGCTTTAGTCGTGGTCATACTGCTGTTTTTGGCCTGGGCTGCCGAAGCGCTTGGAGGAATTGCCGCCATTACCGGTGCATTCATAGCTGGCTTAGCCTTCGCCCGCTCGCCCTTGCATCACCACATCTTAGACAGAATGCACACCTTAGCTTACGCCTGGATTGTACCCATATTCTTTGTCAACATTGGCCTGGAGGCGAACGCTCGTGCCATTGGCCTAAGCGGCATCGGGTTTGCTCTGGCCCTGATTGGCGTGGCAATGCTTTCCAAAATCATCGGTTGTGGGTTAGGCGGATTAGTTGGGGGATTCCGTTTTATGGACGCTTTACGTTTGGGTGTAGGGATGATGTCCCGAGGGGAAGTTGGCCTGATTGTAGCCACGGTAATGTTGGAAAGTGGTCAGATTACCCAGGACATTTTTGCCAGTGCGGTCCTGGTCGTTTTAGCCACGACCTTAGTGACGCCTATACTATTGCGGGCCCTTTACCGGAGCTCGCCACCGACAGAGGGTAGGCTCAAGCCTTCTGAGCGGGAGGGCCAAGATTAGGAGCATTTCAATAGGGCCAAACTCGGGCAAGTTTTCAGCTCAGGAGGGGTCAATAATGGCTTATTTGGTAGTCTTAGTTCTAGACAACCCTGATCAATGTCAGGAAGTCTTACAAGCGTGGGAAGAAGCCGGAGCTTCCGGTGCGACGATCTTAGAGAGCACGGGCTTAGCGCGTCTTCAGAAAGCCATCCGGGACGACCTCCCGCTAGTCCCCTCCATCCGGAACCTGCTGGGCATCCAAGAACTCCATCACCGGACCCTTTTCACCGTTGTTCAGGATGAGGAAATTGTAGAGCGAATCATTGTGGCAACACAAAAAGTTACTGGCGACCTCAACCTACCCCACACCGGAATCCTCTTCGTCATCCCGGTAACCCGCGTCCTGGGGCTGGAAAGGAAATGAGTGGTTAAGGGGTTTGCA
>CAZPWR010000357.1:0-3491 GCA_964590555.1 uncultured Anaerolineae bacterium
GGCGGCCGGGCCAGAGGGGGCGCGGCGAAGCAGTTCAGAGACTATCGGGGCGGCGGCTCCTCCGCGCCCCGCCGTTTCCCCCCGCCTCTATCAACTCCTTAGCCCGAACATACGGGGGGTAGAAGACGAAGTTTTCGAACACCCGCAGCTGGCGCCGCCGCAATCATCTGGTCCGCCTCGGCCACGCTGATCGCCATCGGCCAGGTCTATCTCCGGGTCTTCCAGCACCTGTTGATAGGTTGATGGCACAGAATACGGCTTCAAAGAGCGCTATGCTCCGATTTTTGCCCCCTCAGCCTGGGCCTTCTCGGTTTTCTCGGACAACCCTCTCCCTTATTTTGGCAAATCCTCCTTTGTATGCTAAAATATACTTACTATGGCGAACGGGGACGCAACGGGAACCATAAAGCCTGGGCCTGGAAGCAAATTCTTCGCTTCCCAGGCTTATTTATTTCAACTGAGGAGGTGATTCTTCATGGGTAACAGTAGCTTTCTGGACCTTTTGACCCAAATCTTTGAGGGGAGATGGGGGAAATGGATAATAAACTTGGTGGTGATACCTTCTTTGCTCTTTGCTGCCCTCTGGCTTCCCCCAATTTCCCTGAGGGAAAGGGTCCTGGAAGCAGGCTTTACTACCATTGACGATGAAATCGGCGGCTCAGTTCTGGACCCAGACGGAACCCAAATCACCATCCTGCCGGAAGGGATGGTAGCGCCTTTCCGGATTCGCCTCTCCAGCATCCCCCGCGTTGATTTCCTGAAGGGAGCCGGCGGGATGGCTGAAGCAGCCAAAAATTTGCCCCAAAATTTGGAAATAAAAAGCCCCCTCTACAAAGTCAGCTACAGGGGCACTATCCCCACCTCCGTAATCTTGACCGTCCCAATCCCGAACGATGCCGAACCTCACGAGACTTTGGACCTTTACTACTGGGATGGCTCTCAGTGGAAGTGGCTCCCGCACCAGCTCATCCCCGAAGATGAACTCCTGGAATCCCGCATAGACTTCGTCCCCCAAGCCTTCGCTGTAATGCAGACCAAGCCCTTCCCACCCTTCGTCTCCGCTGACCTCCCCCTCAATGGCTCAATAACTCCCGAGGCCAGGGAAGCTTTAGTGGAAATAAACCCCCAAGGCCTCTATCTGGAAGGAGATGGGTCTTTGGGCGGAAGAATGCGTGAACTTTCCCCAGAAGAACGCTCTGCCTCTTTCTTCATCCTCCCCACCATAACCAACTGGGGGCCCGATGGCGTCGTCCGAAGCGATTACATTGATAACCTCCTTGTAGACCCTGCCCTTCAAGAAAAACACATCAAGGAAATCGTGGAATTCGTAGTGGGCAACCATTTCTCCGGGGTGGACATCTACTACCGAGAGTTCAATCCGGAGCTCAAACTTGAGTTCGTGAATTTCATCCGCAAGCTCGCCGAAGCCCTACACAAGGAGAACAAGTTCCTTTCAATTAGGGTTGACCTACCAACTCAAATAGCCGAGGACCGGTGGGATACTGGAATATACGATTGGCAGGCCCTGGGAGAGGCTGTGGACCTGTTCAAAATCCCGGCTCTACCAAACCCCCAAGCTTATGCCCCTGGCGGTCAGATAGAACAACTCCTAACGTGGGCCACCGGCCAGGTAGACCGCTATAAAATCCAACTCTTAGCTTCTACAAGAAGCGCAGAGCAAATCGGCAACGCCTTCATCTTCAAGCCTTACACCGAAGCGCTGAAAGAGTTGGCCTCTTCCATCAAGGCCGAGAAGGAAGTAGCTGCACCCGGAGAGGAGATTGCCTTCACCCTGGAGGGCTTAGCTCAAATTGCCGGAATTCAACATGACCCCGATACCGGCTATTACAAGCTAAGCTACACCGATTCCTTCGGCAATGAGCGGACAATATGGATTGAAAGCGCATCCAGCTTGGCCAATAAACTCAGGCTCCTCTCCCGCTACAACGTGAGAGGGATAGCCCTCCAAAACTTGCTGGAAGAGGAGAACGACCCCCAACTTTGGGCTATCATCCGCAACTTCCACGAGTACGCAATCCAGTCCGTGGAAAGCAACTTCGCAGTGACGTGGAAAGTTCAGGATGCAAACGGCGTAATCCATGACCAAGTCACAACCCCACTCCAAGGCGCTTCTTACAAATGGCAGGTTCCCAACCTCCCAGGCCAATACACCATAGAGGCCAGCATTTCCACCGATGGAGGCAAGACCTTCAATGTTAGCCACAAGCTTGCCCTCACAGTAGCCCAACCTACCCCAACCCCACTCCCTACCCCTACCCCCACTCCTAAGCCAACACCTACCCCAACCCCCACCCCTAAACCTTCTGGCCAGACCACAGCTCCATCTCAGTCCTCAGCCCCCCCGCCTTCGGTTAAAGGAACAGGGTTTGGCTACGGAATTCAAGCTCACATGGTCCATAACCCAGACCCAAGGATAATCCAAGCCGTTAAAGATATAGGCTTCAACTGGATAAAGGTTCAGATTGAGTGGAAAGCCTTTGAGCCCTCCAAAGGGAACATAGCCTGGGGAGAGATGGACCGGATAGTTAACGAAGTCCACGGCAATGGCCTCAAACTCTTGTTCAGCATAGTCAAGGCTCCCAAGTGGGCTAGACCCCCGCACACGGACTTCAGCGTAGAAGGGCCTCCGGCTAACCCTCAGGATTATGCCGAATTCGTGGGCCAAGTTGCTGCCCGCTACTGCGGAAGGCTCAACGCTATTGAGGTCTGGAATGAGCAAAACATAAACTACGAATGGGGCAACGAACCACCTGACCCAGGTCGCTACGTTCAGCTCCTGGCCGCTGCCTACAGGGCTATCAAAGCCGCATGCCCCCAGATGATTGTGGTTAGCGGGGCTTTGACCCCGGCCGGAGACGTGACCATAGCGGGGCAGTGGCGGGCTGTGGATGATATAAACTACTTGGACGCCATGTATCAGCACGGCCTCAAGAACTACTGCGATGCTATCGGCGCCCACCCCAGCGGATACAACTGCCCCGCCGATGGCGACCGGCGCACTGTCACCGACCCGACAGCCAAATTCCGTGGCCCCTTTGATAACCGCCACCACTCCTGGTGCTTCCGCGGCACTATGGAAGGATACCGCAACGTCATGCTCAAATACGGTGATGGGGCCAAGAAGATATGGGTTACAGAGTTCGGCTGGGCTTCGGTAGATGGGCTTGGGGTAGGGCCAGCCCCCGGCTACGAATACGCTGCCGATAACACCGCCCAAGAACAAGCCGAATGGACCGTCCGGGCTTACCAAATGGCCAGAAACTGGGGATGGGTTGGAGTGATGTTCCTCTGGAACCTCAACTTCGCCCCAGTCACCGGCCCGCAGGACGAAAAAGCAGCTTGGAGCATAGTGGACCATAACTGGCAACCCAGGCCAATCTATTATGCCCTCAAGAACATGCGGAAGTAAGAAAGAGGGGGTGGGTAAAAACCATCCCCTCGTCTTCCCCCTCCTTGTCGCTACAATCCTT
>CAZPWR010000358.1:0-1713 GCA_964590555.1 uncultured Anaerolineae bacterium
CTGTACCACCTCCGCCCAGCCCGCCAAACCCCACGAGGGGCGAATCCAGGTAGAGCTGGCCCAATATCAATCCCGGCTTCCTCGCCTTACCCGCTGCTGGACCCACCTCTCACGCCAGGTTGGGGGTCCGGCTGGAGGCCGCAGCACCATGAGAGGCCCAGGAGGTGGCAGTACCGGAGTTGGCTTAAGGGGGCCAGGCGAAACCCAGCTGGAGATGGATAGACGCCGGATAAAGGAAAGGATTGCCCACCTCAAAGAGGAACTGGAGCACATAAAAACCCACCGCCAACTTTACCGCCAGAGGAGGAAGAGTGTAGGGATACCGATAGTCGCCATAGTAGGCTACACTAACGCTGGCAAGTCCACCTTACTCAATGCCCTGGCCAATGCCAATGTCTTGGTAGAAGACAAACTCTTTGCCACCCTTGACCCTACTACGCGGAGGGTGAAACTTCCCAGCGGGAAAGAAGTGCTGGTGACTGATACAGTCGGGTTTATCCAGAAGCTACCGCCGCAACTTCTGGCTGCTTTCCGAGCCACCCTTGAAGAAGTTCTTGATGCCGACATAATCATCCACGTGGTTGATATAACCAGCCCTCACGCCCTCAACCAGAGCCAGACTGTGTGGGACATCCTTCGTGAACTTGGTGCCAACCATAAGCCGATAATCACTGCCTTGAACAAAATAGACAAGCTTGAAAACCCAGGCCAAGTGGAAGCGCTGGCCTCCTATTACCCCAACGTTGTCCCCATCTCGGCCTTGAAGAAAATAGGCCTTGATAAGCTCATGGAAAAGGTTGAGGAGATTCTGAGGTCAAAGTACGAATGGGTGGAGCTGTTCATACCCTACACCCAGAGCTACCTCTTAAGCCTATTCCGGCAGTGGGGGATAGTAGAGAGCGAAGAACACCGTGATGGCGGGGTTTACATCCGCGGCTATGCTCCACCGGATTTGGCGAGCAAACTGGCACGGATGAAGAGCACGGTAACGTAAGAAAGGATTAAGAAGAGATGGATTTACCTGTAAACATAAAGCCAGTAAGCCTCTGGCGTTTTTGCCCTTACTGTGCGAATCTCCTGGAAAAGCGTGAGCTATTCGGGCGAGAAAGGCTCTACTGCCCAGCTTGCGGTAACGTCATCTTCCAGGACCCGAAAGTTGGGGCTGGAGTGCTCTTGGAAGAGGATGGTAAAATCTTACTGGTGAGGCGAGCTGTCCCGCCCGAAAAGGGTAAGTGGGGGCTTCCTGCTGGGTTCATGGAGTGGGATGAGACTCCAGAGGAGGCAGCTAAACGCGAATGCCTTGAGGAAACAGGGTTAGAAGTAGAACTGCAAGGGCTTTTCGGCATCTTTCACTACACCGATGATTTCCGAGGGCCAGGCATAATCATCATTTACAAGGCCAAAAAGGTGGGAGGGAATTTGACTCCGGGCGATGACGCCGCTGAAATCCGCTTCTTTTCTCCGGATGAACTTCCTGAGGATATAGCTTTTGAGACCAATCGCAAAGCCTTAGCTCTTTGGAGAAAGCGCCTCCTTAGTCCCTCAGGCCAGGAGAAAGGTTAGCTCTGGCTACCCCGCAGGTCATCGCGAAAGGGCGAAGCACCCGAAGCAATCTCCTACCGACGGTTGGAGATTGCTTTGCCCCTTCGGAGGCCCGCAATGACGGGGGCGCACCGCTTGGAGAACGCCCATCTTGAGGCAAAAAATCTTTGA
>CAZPWR010000359.1:0-3783 GCA_964590555.1 uncultured Anaerolineae bacterium
GCGGTAGCCTCTCCGTCGCTTCGGCTGCGGCCCGTGTGTGGCCCCCACTCAATTCGCCTACTCCTGCCAACAGGCAGAGGCCAGAACGTGGTGGCTACACTCGCCCCCAAAGGCGAAGTCCGGGAGAAAGTTGTGCTCATGGGCCACCTTCATACCCACCGCACTCCCTTGGTCTTCTCCTCAGCCGGTTGGCTTAAAGTCTTCGGCAGCCTTGTGCCACTCGGGCTCGTTTCAGCTTTGGTCCTCATCGCGCTTTTCTTAGCGGGGGCTTTCTCTCCAATCCCTGCCTTGAAATTTGCTTCCCTCCCCTTCGCTTTGGTAATCTTGGGCATCTTCCTGATAACGGTCCAGGCCGATTTTACCCCTTACACTGCCGGTGCTAACGATAACGCCAGCGGGGCTGGGATAGTGCTGAGCATCGCCGAAAAGCTTGCTCGCTCCCCTTTGGAGAACACCGAGGTTTGGGCCGTCCTTTCCGGGTGTGAGGAAGTGGGCTGTTACGGGGCAGAAGCCTTCGCCCAAGCCCACAAAGGCGAACTTGGAAAAGCCATATGGCTTGTCCTGGACAGCGTAGGGGGCAAAGATACTGGCCCCGTTTACATCACGAAGGAGACTTTCCTCCTTACTTCTCACAGCGATAGGGAGCTTTTGGCCTTGGCTGACAAAATCGCTTCATCCCACCCTGAACTTGGGGCCTACTCCAAGGCCTTCCGAGGCGCTTACACCGAAGGAGCTATTGGGGTAAAGCATGGCTTCAGGGTCCTTACAATGGTCGGCCTCAGGAAAGATGGCCTCCTCCCCGGCTGGCATCGCCCAACCGATACTTTGGAAAACATTGACCCAGAAGTAGTAGAAAAGACCGAAAGATTTGTCTGGGAGCTACTCAAGGAGATAGATGTTCGCGCTTCTGGTGCCGCGCGACCCTGACGAGGGTGCAGTCCTGGCCTTGGCCCTCCAGAGGGCCGGCTTCATGGTCAATCAGGCCAGGGACTTGGGGAAAGCACTTCAGTCTTGGCTTGAAAGGCCAGCTGACCTCATCCTCTTGGCCACGCCTGAGGGCGACCCGCTTCCTTACGTCCGGCAAATCCGAGCCGAGACCGAGGTCCCCCTCGCCTTAATTGTTGACCCATTGAGCGAAAGCCTTTACTGTGCCCTCTTGGAGGCCGGAGCCGATTTGGTCATCACCAGGCCCTTCAGCATCCCAATCCTCATAGCTCAGGTTAAAGCCCTCGTGCGGCGAGCTTCCGGAGCACCTCTCCAGAAAGTCCCCCTCTGGAGCGTGGCTGGCCTTACCCTTGACCCTGTAAGTAGGACGGTGGAGATTGAAGGGAAGAATTTGGTCCGCCTAACCCACCTGGAATTCCGCCTCCTCCACGCCCTCATGCTCCACAAAGGCCAAGTTCTGCCAATTGAAACCATAGTAGAGAGGGTCTGGGGCTATGCTGGAAAGGGCGATAAGGAGCTGGTGAGGGGGCTCATAAGCCGGCTAAGGGCCAAGATAGAGCCCGACCCCCATCACCCCCGCTACATCCACACTATCCCCGGCTTAGGCTACTCCTTCAACCCCCCAGAGTGAAGGCATACGAAAATTCGCATGTCTTCCCCCGATTTTCCACGGCTTTATCACAACTTTTCAACGCCTTTTTCACCACCCAATGCTATGATATGCTCCTGAAAATTTACAGACGGGAGGTAGAGATGCCTACAGCTTTCTGTCCAAACTGCGATGAAGAGATTACGTTGCAGGCCCCGCGTTTGGGGCAAGTGGTCATCTGCCCAAGCTGCGGCACTGAGCTTGAGGTGGTGAGCGTAAGGCCCCTGGAGCTGGACTTCCTCTTTGAAGAAGAGGAAGAGTGGGAAGAGGAATGGGGCGAAGAAGAAGAGGGGGAGGAAGAATGGTAAAACTTAAGGCTAAGGAGGGAGGAGAAAATGGGAAAGGAAATTGAGGAGCCCCCAGGACGTAGGAGGCCCCCTCACCCCTGGGAGGAGGTGCCTCTTGAGCAGTGGAACGATTGGCGGTGGCAGCTAACCCATCGCCTAAATTCCAAGGAAGAACTTTCCAAGGTAATTAACCTAACCCCTGAAGAGGAGGAAGCCCTCTCAATCCCCTCACGCTTTCGGGTTGATATAACCCCATACTTTGCCAGCCTAATGGACCCGGATGACCCCAATTGCCCGATAAGGCGGCAGGTTGTCCCCACTTTGAAGGAGCTTTTCATTGCTCCTGAAGAGATGGGAGACCCCTTGGCCGAGGATGCCCATTCCCCTGTCCCTGGCCTCGTCCACCGCTACCCCGATAGAGTCCTCATGCTTGTCACTACCCAGTGCGCCAGCTACTGCCGCTACTGCACCCGAAGCCGGATTGTCGGCAACCCAAGGGCCCAGTTCTCCATCGCCGATTACGAGCGCCAGTTGGCCTACATCGCCTCTAACCCTCAGGTCAGGGATGTCCTCATCTCCGGAGGCGACCCCCTAACCTTGCCCCAGCACATCCTGGAGATGTTACTTAAGAGACTGCGGGAAATCCCCCACGTAGAGGTAATCCGAATCGGAACCAGGGTCCCGGTCTTTCTGCCGCAACGCATTAACGAAGAACTGGTGGGGATGCTCCGCCGCTACCACCCCCTCTGGATGAACATCCACTTCAATCACCCCAAGGAGATAACGCCCGAGGTGGAAAGAGCCCTCGCTCTCTTGGCCGATGCTGGAATCCCACTGGGAAGCCAATCGGTCCTCTTGGCCGGGATAAACGATTGCCCAAACGTAATCCTGGCCCTCGTCCGCAAGCTCGTCAAGAACCGAGTCCGCCCATATTACCTCTACCAGTGCGACCTTGTCCCTGGGACCTCCCACTTCCGCACCCCGGTGGCCAAGGGGATTGAAATCATGGAAGCCCTGAGGGGTCATACCTCTGGGTTCGCCATCCCTTCCTACGTCATTGACATGCCTGGCGGCGGGGGCAAAGTGCCCATATCCCCAAATTACCTACTGAGCATGTCCGAAAGCAAGGTCGTCCTGCGCAACTACGAAGGGTTCATCGGCTCCTACACCCAGCCCTCTTCTTACAAGCCCCATGACCCTCAGACTTGCCTCTATTGCCGGAGTGCGCAGGAAAGCGGGCAAGAAGGGATCGCTGGAATTTTGGCCGGGAAGATAAGTTCCCTTGCCCCTCAAGGCTGGGAAGAAGTGCACCGGCGGCGGTTGGAAATCTTGGTTCAACCTCGTAAAGCGGAGGTTGAAAGATGAAGAGGTTGAGGGTTGCCCTCCTCTTCAACCTCAAGCGCAATGTCCCCCTTCCACCCGATGCCCCTCCCGATGCCTTGGCCGAATACGATACCGAGGAGACGGTGGAAGCCTTGGCCGAAGCCTTGAGAGCCGGCGGCCACGAGGTCATTCCACTGGAAGGGGATGTGACTTTGCTTGATACCATCCGGCAAGTGAAGCCCGACATATGCTTCAACATCTGCGAGGGGCACCGGGGAGACGCCCGCGAATCCCAAGTTCCGGCTCTCCTGGAGATGCTCGGCATACCCTATACCGGCTCCAAAATCCTGGCCCATGCCCTATCCCTGGACAAGGCCATGGCTAAAAGGGTTTGGAGGGATTGTGGCCTCCCCACTGCCCCCTTCCAAGTCTTCGTGCAGGGGGATGAGGCGCTTGACCCATCCTTGCGCTTCCCACTCTTTGCCAAGCCGTCACGGGAAGGCTCTGGGATGGGGATAAGTCCCCGCTCCATCTTGCACAATGAGCAAGAGCTGAGGGAACAGGTCCTTTGGCTCATAA
>CAZPWR010000360.1:0-3406 GCA_964590555.1 uncultured Anaerolineae bacterium
TGGATAACCCCGAGATTGAATCTATCCTGGCAGAGGTATGCGATTCCAAAAAGCTCAAGCCCCTGCAGAGAGAAAAGCTATTTGAGGTTATCTCAGCCTCGGCTGTATCCTGGGGAGTAGGGTTTGTGCCCCCGAAACGCATTGACCAAATAGGAATAGTCAAAGCTACCAGGGAAGCGATGGCCCTGGCTATTTCCCAACTCAACCCGCCCCCTCAATTCTTGCTCATTGACTACCTCCGCCTCCCCGAAGTTCCAATCCCCCAAGAGGCCGTAGTCTCGGGGGATGACTCTTGCCTTTCCATCGCCGCAGCTTCCATCGTGGCCAAGGTTATGAGGGACAATTGGATGAAGGCGATGGATGCCGTTTTCCCCGGTTACGGTTTCTCGGACCACAAAGGATATGGCACTTTGCAGCACCGCGAGGCTTTGCAAAGGTTAGGTCCATCCCCAATACATCGCTCTTCCTTTGCTCCAGTGAAAGCCTTCTCCCTCAGGACCGCGCAGATTTCTTAACAACTCTTTCACAAACCTGCGGTATAATTGGGCATGAAACATTTTCAGGAGGTGGGTATGCGCCGCAAAGGATGGATAATCGGTTTGGTGCTACTATTGATTGCAGGGGGACTAATTGGGTGGTGGGTAGCACTGAGGCCAAAAGGCAGCTCCCAGAGCACTGTGGAAACGATGCCGGTCCGGCGAGGGAATTTATTGGTAACAGTTTCGTCCGTAGGGACGGTTAAAGCGAAAGCGCAGGTAAGTTTGGCTTTCCAGACCTCAGGGAAAGTGGCAGAGATACTGGTGGAAGAAGGAGAATTTGTGCGGGAAGGGCAACCCCTGGCTCGCCTTGATACCAAAACCCTTGAACTCCAGGTGGCTCAAGCTGAAGCGAACTTGGCCGTGGCCCAGGCCCAGCTAAATAAGCTCCTAAAGGGCAAATCAAAAGCCCAGATTGAGGCCGCCAGGGCTGCCTTACGCAGCGCTCAAGCCGCATACGAAGCGGCTAAGGTTGATGTTGCCAATAGGGATAAGCAAATCCGCCTGGCCGAAATAAACATGGAAAAAGCCCGGATAGCCTTGGAACAAGCCCAGGCTCAGTACGATAAAGTCGGTTGGAGGCCAGAGGCTGCTTCCTTGCCCCAGGCCCAGCAATTGCACCAAGCCACCTTGGATTATGAAGCGGCTAAGCTCAACTACGAGCTCACCATAGCCAAATACACCGATGTCACCCTCTACAGCGCCGCTGCTCAATTGGCTCAGGCCAAAGCCCAACTTGAGGAACTGGAAAACTACCCAACGGAAGAAGATTTAGCCATAGCTAAGGCTCAAGTCCGCCAAGCCGAAATCGCTTTGGAACAAGCTCGGTTAAACTTGGAAAATGCCACCCTCAAAGCCCCATTTGACGGGCTCGTGGCCGATATAAGCATTGTGAAGGGGGGGACCGCAGGACCAAGCATCCCTGCTATAACTTTGGTAGACATCTCTTCGCTTGAGATTGAAACCCAGCTTGTAGAGGTAGATGTAGACAAGGTCAAGGAAGGCCAAGAGGTGGAAATTTCCTTTGATGCCCTGCCCGACCGCACCTACCGCGGAAAGGTGACGATAGTTGGGAGGGTTGGCCAGACCATGCAAGGCGTGGTCAGTTACCCTGTAACCGTAACTATAGAAGACCCAGATGAGCGCATAAGGGTGGGGATGACTGCTAACCTCAACATCCTGGTAGGCCATGCGGAGAACGTCCTATTGGTCCCAGTTAGGGCCATCCAATCCCGCGGAGGAAGGCAAATAGTAATGGTGAAAAGGGGCGAAAACTTCATTCCCGTCCCCGTGAAAGTGGGCATGTCTAACGATGTCATGGCTGAGATTGTGGAAGGGGATATCAAGGAAGGAGATTTGGTCCTGGTAAGCCTGCCTCAACAGTTGACCGGTTCTCGGCCCTTCATGTTTGGCTTTGGGGGAGGACCATCCCGACCTGTCCGTTGAGAGGGGGGAGTTATGGCTCTCATAGAGCTTGAGGACATAGTCAAAATTTACAGGATGGGCAAAGTGGAAATCCCGGCCTTAAGAGGGGTTTCCCTTTCCATAGAAAAGGGAGAAATGGTGGCTATAATGGGCCCCTCAGGCTCAGGCAAGTCCACCCTCATGAACATAATAGGCTGCCTTGACAGGCCTACTTCCGGCCGATACCGCCTTGAAGGGATTCCGGTTGAGACCTTAAGCGAGAACCAATTGGCAGAGGTCCGCAACCGCAAGATAGGCTTCGTGTTCCAGATGTTCAACCTATTGCCCAGAGCTACCGCCCTTTACAACGTTGAGCTCCCCCTCATTTACGCTGGAATTGATGGCCGGGAGAGGAAGAGGCGAGCCATTGAAGCCCTACAAGCAGTAGGGCTTGGGGATAGGCTCAACCACAGGCCTACAGAGCTTTCAGGAGGGGAACAGCAGAGGGTAGCCATAGCCAGAGCTCTGGTCAATACCCCCTCAATAATCCTGGCCGATGAGCCAACTGGGAACCTGGATTCCAAATCGGGCACGGAAATCATGGAAATCTTCACAAGGCTCAACAGGGAGATGGGAATAACAGTTGTGGTGGTAACGCATGATCCGAGGGTTGCCTCTTACGCTGGACGCATAATAAAGCTATTGGATGGGCAAATAGTAGGGGAGGAGAGGCCATGAACGTAATGGAGAACCTGCGGATGGCTTTCCAGAGCATAATGGCCAACCGCCTGCGCTCTGGCCTTACCATCCTGGGAATAGTCATCGGAGTAATGGCGGTGATAACAATGCTGGCCATTGGAGGTGGAACTCAGGCCTCAGTTACAAAACAGATTGAAAGCATCGGCACCAATCTACTCATAATCCTGCCTGGGCGCATAACTACTGGGACCGTAAGGGGAGGGCTTGGCTCAGCTGTAACTCTCACCTATGCTGATGCTGAGGCTTTGAAGAGCTTGCCTTCTTTAAACGGCGTAGCCCCGGCGGTTCAAAGCTCAGTCCAAGTGGTCTACTTGGATTCCAACACTCAAACCAACTTAATCGGGACCACCCCTGATTACGTTCAAGTGCGCAACCACAAGGTAGCTTCGGGCTCCTTCTTCACCGATTCGCACATAAGGGCCCGTTCATTGGTTGTTGTTCTCGGAGCTGATGTGGCCAAAACCCTCTTCGGGGACCAGGACCCAGTGGGGCAAGTGGTCAAAATCAACAGGATTTCTTTCCGGGTTATCGGCGTTCTGGAAAAGAAAGGCGGTGCGGGGATGTTCACCCAAGACGATTTAGTCGCAATCCCCATAACCACCGCTTTCACCTACTTCCCCCGCCGCGCCGATTGGCGGGGGCAACCAAGCGTAACTGTTATATACGCTCAGGCAAGGGATAGGAAATCCCCCCACCAAGCCACTGAG
>CAZPWR010000361.1:0-2531 GCA_964590555.1 uncultured Anaerolineae bacterium
CTCAACTTGTCAAAGTTCTCTAAGGCCTTACCCGCTCCCAGAGCCACACAAGCCAGTGGATTATCGGCCACATAGCAAGGGACACCCGTCTCCTTCGTGAGAAGACGGTCTATGTTCCTCAAGAGAGCCCCCCCACCGGTAAGGAGCATCCCCCGGTCAATTATGTCCGATGCTAACTCCGGTGGGGCTTTCTCCAGAACCCGCTTTACCATCCCTACGATGGCTTTCAATGGCTCGGCTATGGCCTCGGTAACTTCATCGGAATTGACCACAACTGTTTTGGGCAGGCCCGTAACCTGGTCCCTACCCTTGACCTCAATCTGAAGCTTTTCCGGCATAGGTAACGCACTGCCTATCTCTATCTTCACTGCTTCCGCCGTCGCCTCCCCTATCTGAAGGTTGTATTTTTTCCGGATGTAGGAGGCAATGGCTTCGTCAATTTTAATTCCTCCAACCCGGACCGCATCGGCTACCACGATTTCATTCATGGAGATTATTGCCGCCTCGCTTATCCCACCACCTATGTCCACCACCATGTTCCCAGTGGGGGTATGGATAGGCATGCCAGCGCCTAAAGCTGCCGCCAGCGGTTCGGGTATGAGGTAAACCTCCTTGCCTCCGGCCTGAATTCCAGCATCGTGGACTGCTCGCGTCTCTACGCTGGTTATCCCAACCGGAGCGCTTATCATTACCCGAGGCTTAAAGGGGTTTAACCGCCCGCAAACTTTCTCCAGAAAGTGACGGAGTATGGCTTCGGTCACCAGATAATCGGCTATTACTCCATCCTTAAGGGGCCGCACCACCTCTATGCTTTCCGGGGTTCGCCCTTGCATGGTCAAGGCTTCTTTGCCTATGGCTACTATCTTCTTCTCTTTCTTGGATATGGCGACGATTGAAGGCTCTTGGATGACGATGCCCTTGCCTTTCACGTAGACTATGACGTTGTAAGTTCCAAGGTCTATGCCCACTAACTTTTCAAACATTTTCTTCTTCCTCTTCAAACTTAGGCAACCGAAGGCAGCGGTAGCGTTGAGCTACTTTTATCCTGGTTACGGCTTTGCGCAGCCTGGCCTCGGCTTGAGCGAACTCCTCTCGGCTTAGCCTGCCCCTCTCTTTGAGCGATTCCAAAGCCCTGCGCCGCGCCTCCTCCGCCCGGGCAATGTCTATCTCCTCAGCCCTCTCAGCGGTATCAGCAAGCACTATCACCTTGTCCTTGTAAACTTCCATGAACCCCCCGCCTATGGCAAAGCAGAGCTCTTCCTGGCCCTTCCTGGCCTTAAGTTCTCCGATGCTGAGAGCTGTGAGAAGCGGAGCATGCTTAGGCAATATCCCAAGCTGTCCATCAATCCCAGGGGCTATAACCATGTCAACTTCATCCGAAAAAACCAGCCTTTCTCCTGTGACTATCTCCAAGCGAAGGGGCATCTTCACCCCCTTTACCTTAAAGTCTTGGCCTTCTCCACGGCCTCATCTATCGTCCCGACCATGTAGAAGGCCTGCTCTGGAAGGTCATCATGCTTGCCTTCCAAGATTTCCTTGCATCCCCTGACCGTCTCTTTTATCGGAACGTATACTCCAGGCCTTCCGGTGAAAGCCTCAGCTACGAACATCGGCTGGGTCAAGAAGCGCTGGAGCTTCCGAGCCCTGGCCACAATCAGCTTATCCTCTTCCGATAGCTCCTCTATCCCCAAGATGGCAATTATGTCCTGCAGGTCCTTGTAGCGTTGGAGGACGCGTTGGACTTCCCGGGCCACGTAGTAATGCTCTTCTCCAACAATCCTCGGGTCCAAAATCCTGGAAGTAGAGGCCAGTGGGTCAACGGCCGGGTAAAGGCCTTGCTCAGCCAGAGAACGCTCCAAGGCTATGGTAGCATCCAAGTGGGCAAAGACCGAGACCGGGGCTGGGTCAGAGTAGTCGTCGGCAGGGACGTATATTGCCTGGAAGCTGGTGATTGAGCCTTTGCGGGTAGAGGTAATGCGCTCCTGAAGCTCACCCATCTCTGTCGCAAGCGTGGGCTGGTAACCGACGGCGCTGGGCATCCTTCCCAGCAGGGCTGAAACTTCCGAACCGGACATCACGAACCGGAAGATGTTGTCAATGAAGAGGAGAACATCCATCCCTTGGTCCCTGAACCACTCGGCCATGGTGAGAGCAGTGAGGCCCACCCTCAGCCTAACCCCTGGCGGTTCGTTCATCTGCCCAAAGACCATCACGGTTTTATCCAGAACACCGGCCCTTTTCATCTCCAGCCAAAGCTCATTCCCCTCGCGGCTCCTTTCTCCAACCCCGGCAAATACCGATACTCCTCCGTGCTCAATGGCGATGTTCCGGATTAGCTCCATTATGATGAAGGTCTTGCCAACCCCTGCCCCACCGAAGACTCCTGTTTTGCCTCCTTTGGTGAAAGGTGCCACCAAGTCTATGACCTTGAGGCCGGTTTCAAATACCTCTACCTCGGTGACCTGCTCCTCAAAAGGCGGAGGAGGCTGGTGGATTGGGCGGTACTCATCGGCCTGGACAGGCCCAAGGCC
>CAZPWR010000362.1:0-2736 GCA_964590555.1 uncultured Anaerolineae bacterium
TTCCGCCAGCGCCTAACAGAGCTGCTTAAAGCCTTGAAGGAGAAGGGCTACACCGCAATCCTCGTCACCCACGACCTGGAATTTGCCCAATCCGTAGCCGAGGAGTGGGCGGTAATGGCCGAAGGCCGCATCTTGGCCAAAGGCCATCCTAACCTAATAATGGCCGATAGAGCGCTTATGGAGGTGGCCTCGCTTTTGCCTACCGATAGCTTCCTTCTGGGGTTGGCGTGAGGATTGAGCCCACGAAATCCCTTTGCCCCCTGGCGAACTCCTCCGGCCCCATCCTGCTCTTACCTTCCAACTGGATTTCCTCAAGCAGCAGTGCCCCCGACCCGCACGCCACTTTTATCCCCTCGCTGTCCCGAAAGACCTTTCCCGGCGTTTCTTCTGAGGTTAAAGCGACCGAAGTAGCCTTCCAAATTTTGAGGAGTTTGCCTTTCCAGAAGGTGAAAGCGCCGGGCCAGGGGTTAAAAGCCCTCACTTTCCTGGCCAAAGCCTCTGCCGGAAGAGCCCAATTCAAGAGGCCTTCCTCTTTCTTTAGAGGCTTTGTGTATGAAGGCTCGCCTTCTTGGGGCAAAGGCTTTATCTTGCCCTCTACCCAAGCTGGCAACGTCTCCAGCAAAAGCTCGGCTCCGAGGTGGGAGAGCTTCTCCTCCAAAGTCCCAGCAGTATCCTCGGGGGAAATCGGGATGACCTTGCGGGCTAAGATTGGGCCAGTATCCAAGCCTTCGTCCATGAGGATTATGGTGATTCCGGTCTCCGGGTCGCCGTTGAGGATGGCAGCTTGGATGGGAGCTGCTCCCCTGTAGCGAGGGAGGAGTGAAGCGTGAACGTTGAGGCATCCATATGGGGGGATTTGGAGGACAGCTGGGGGGAGGATTTGGCCAAAGGCCGCTACCACAATCACGTCCGGCTCCCTCGCTCTTATCCAGGCTATAGCTTCTTCCCCTTTTAAGCTTTCGGGCTGAAAGACTGGGATGCCATGGGCCAGGGCCAGCTCCTTGACCGGAGGAGGCTTGAGCCTAAGGCCTCTGCCGGCTGGCCTATCGGGCTGAGTAACCACCCCTACCACCTGGTAGTGAGCCAGGAGCCCTTCCAATATCGGTATGGCAAACTTGGGCGAGCCCATGAAGAGGACTTTCACAGGAACTTCTCCGCCTCCGGGAACCTCCACGAAAGCTGCTCCCTGTAAGAAGAATGGGGCTTAAAGCGCCGGCGGACCTCTTCCAAAGCTACATTTCCCACAACCTTTATCTTGGAGATATCCCCTACCCCCAGCCCTGCCAGCTTGCAGTAGTAGAGGTAACCGACCTCATCCGGGTCAAAGCCCATTAGGTAAGTGGTCAATGAATCCACAGCCAGCGGGTCAGTTCCGGCCAAGGCTATGCGCCAGGGCACGGGGTTTCCTGAGGTCGGTCCATCCCCTTCCATCCCCTCAAATCCATCAATGATGGAAAGGTGAGGCCAGACAAGCTTTGCCAACCTGTAGAGATTGATGTTTATGGCCTTATAGCCCTGGTGGATAGCCACTTTATCGTTCTGGAACAAGGCCTGGGAAGTCCGCTCTTTCAACCCCTGAACCAAGGGAAGGGAGGACAGCCAGGAAGGAGTGAAGCGCTTGGCGAAGTCGGCCATGGCCGAAAATCCGCCCGTATCCCGTATCAAGCTGCCCACGATTATGTTCTTCAGGGTAAGAGTGACTACCACGGTATCGTGGGTTTTCGGTGGAGTTATGCTTATGCGGAAATCGCTTTCTAAGACTGTCTTCGCCACCCGCACCTTAATCGGGCGCAAGCGGCTATCCAAGACCTCAACCTCTTCCCACTGGTCTTGGTTCAAATCCAAGAGCATGGCATCGTACTGAGAGGCGAGCGGTAAGTAGCCGTAATTCTTGAATCCATCAAAGGTAGGGCTCATAGCTGCCCCCTCGGCTATAACGAGCGGACCGGAGTAGCGGGCTCGGATAAAGTCCAAGAGTGCTCTTGTGGCTTCAACATGGGTTGCGGCCAACTGGTTTGTAGTGGAGACAAAGTTGACCTTTACCAGAACCAGCTTCTTACCCTCAAGCCTTATTTGGTCCTCTATCAGGGCCAAAGCCGAGGTAACGTTTTGGTAACGGTCTTGGCCCTTGACGAGGGAAACCACGGCTTGCCTTTGCAAAGCCTCGGACCCGTTCACGGCAACGCCCCCTGGCCTACTATTTGGCCATTACTATAGCACAAAAGGAGGAAGCATACAACCCACCGCCATCGGCCGAAGGCTTGAGGGAGCTTGCTTGGGAGGGGTTTGGTGGCAAAACGTCGCGATGGTATAATAGTCTCGAAATCTTCTGGCGGGGGAAAAATCGCATGAGGATTCTGTTGGTAAGTCCGATTTCAAAGGTTTGGAATTCGCGCAAGCACATCCACATGGGGCTTGGCTATTTGGCCGGCTCACTACTTAAGGCTGGATACGAGGTTGAAATCTTTGATGCGGTGGTGGAAGAAGAAAGCCTTGATTCATTTCTCAAACGCAACCCCTTTGAGGTAGTAGGAATATCAAGCCCCACCCCGCTCATATACGAGGCATGGGAAGCAGCTCAAATAGCCAAAAACCACGGAGCAGTAACAATCCTGGGAGGGCCTCACCCCACAATCATGCCCCACGAATCAATGGAAAGGCCAGAAGTGGATTTAGTGGTGCGAGGCGAGGCCGAGGATACAATCATTGAGCTGATGCAAGCTTTGGAAGAAGCAC
>CAZPWR010000363.1:0-3375 GCA_964590555.1 uncultured Anaerolineae bacterium
TCTAACCCCCACAGTTTTATGCCCCCTGACTTTCCCCCTGACTACGTAGCCCACACGGTCACGCTGAAGCCTGAGTCGCTTCTGGCCTCAATCCTGGGGTGCTTATCCTTAGGAGTCAACAGCCGCCACCACCAAGCGGTAAAGGATGTCGCCCCAGGTTTTGAAGCCGTCGCCTGGGCCGAGGACGGGCTTATTGAGGCCATTGAGAAGGCCGATAAGAACCCTTTTGCCTTGGGTGTGCAGTGGCACCCGGAGAACTTTTCTGGCCCGCCCATGGCCAAAATCTTTGAAGCCTTCGTAAAATCCTGCGGAGGTTGGCAATGAAGCACGTCTTAGGCTTAAAGTGCGTATTGTGTGGGCGAGAGTACAGCGTGGATGAAGTGCTTTACGTTTGCCCTCACCATGGAGACGAGGGCATTTTGGATGTGGTTTACGATTACCGCGAAATAGCCCGCCAAATTGACCCAGTGCGGTTGGCCTCAAGCCAGGATTTCACTATATGGCGGTACAAGCCCCTCCTCCCAGTAAAGCCGGATAGCCCCGTCCCGCCTCTTACAGTGGGGTGGACTCCCCTGTACCACGCCAAAAGGCTCGGGGAAAAGCTTGGCATGCCCAACCTTTACATCAAAGACGATGGGCGTCAGCCGACGGCTTCCCTGAAGGACCGAGCGAGCGCGGTGGGCATCGTCAAAGCCATGGAGTTGGGTAAAGAAGTTATGTCCGCAGCCAGCACTGGAAACGCAGCCTCTTCACTGGCTGGCCTTGCCGCCAGTGTAGGCCTTAAGTGCGTAATCTTCGTCCCCAAAACTGCACCACAGGGCAAAATAGCCCAACTTCTAATTTACGGAGCTACTGTCCTGGCTGTGGATGGAACATACGACCAGGCCTTTGACTTATGCCTGGAGGCTTCAAAAGAGTACGGCTGGTACATCCGGAACACGGCCTATAACCCCTACCTCTCCGAGGGGAAGAAAACGGCTGCTTACGAGATATGCGAGCAACTGGGCTGGAAAGCCCCCGACTGGATTTTAGTAGGGGTTGGGGATGGATGCATAATCGGTGGATTGGGGAAAGGGCTCAGGGACCTCGCTTCGCTGGGTTGGATTGATAAACTCCCCAAGCTTATGGGGGTTCAGGCGGAGGGGTCAGCTGCCCTCTACAATGCCTGGAAGGAAGGGACGGAAGAAGTGAAGCCGGTGGAACCTCACACCATAGCTGATTCAATCTCAGTGGGGATGCCGAGGGATAGGATAAAGGCTTTGCGGGCTGTCCGCTACACCGGCGGTGCTTTCATCACGGTAAGCGATGAGGAAATCCTGGAGGCGATGAGATTACTGGGGCGAGAAGCGGGAATTTTCGCCGAGCCGGCCGGTGCTGCTCCTTTCGCTGGCCTCTTGAAGGCCCGAAAAGAAGGGCTCATCGGCCCTGAAGAAAGGGTAGTGGTCCTGGTGACTGGCAATGGGCTTAAGGATGTGGGGTCGGCAATGAAGGCCGCCGGTAACCCGATAATTGTGGAGCCGGACAT
This sequence comes from uncultured Anaerolineae bacterium, assembly GCA_964590555.1. Lineage (GTDB taxonomy): Bacteria > Chloroflexota > Anaerolineae > SpSt-600 > SpSt-600 > SpSt-600. Next base: position 1,526 of record CAZPWR010000363.1, read on the forward strand.
AAAGGCTGTAAGGGAAGCAATCTCTTCGCTCAAAGGAGGTTAGCCATGGTAGAAGCGCAAGTAACTTGGGTTGATGGTCTTACATTCGTAGGCTGGGCTTCCTCAGCCAAGGCCATTGTCTTAGATGGCCGGAAGGAAGTTGGTGGTTCTGAGCTTGGCCCTACCCCTATGGAACTGGTCCTTATTGCTCTGGCTGGCTGCACGGCCATGGATGTGATAAGCATCTTGAAAAAGCAACGCCAAAAGGTTACATCGTTCCAGGTTAAGGTGAGGGCCGAGAGGGCCCCGGAGCACCCCAAAGTCTACACCGAATTCCACTTGGAATACATCGTGAAAGGCCAAGGGATTTCGGAGGAAGCGGTCCAAAGGGCCATACAATTGTCCAGAGAAAAATACTGCTCTGTGGGGGCAATGCTGGAAAAGGCAGCTCCAATTTACACTTCTTACACCATCCTTGAGGAAAGTTGAAACTTCATTGGCATCTTAAAAACATCCATGGAGCTGGCGTAGAGGGGATTTCTTGCTTTATCCCCATAAGTGAGTACGCTTCTGCAACGAGGTGCCCCTTGAAAAAAATTCTCACGGTGGCGATTGCAGTGGTTCGGCATAGTCACTGCCTTCTCGGCTCACTTACTCTCTTCTTCCTCAAGCTCCTCTCTAAGCTTTTCCAACTCTGCTTCCAGTTCCTCCAACTGAATAAGCATAGTTGGCTTCACCGAATGGGGAGGCCACCGGTTTTGCAGTTCCTCTATCTGCTTTTCCAGCTCTTCAATCCTCTTCCTCAGCTCTTCGGTTCTCTTGGGCCGTGGCATCTTTTTAGAACTTCGCCAAGTATTGTGCCACTGGCAAAGTAATGGCTAAGCTCAGAGCTGCCCGGTAGAGGGCACAGCGCCTCTTAGAATCGGTAAAAATGCGGGGGATGAACGCAAGGAGGGCAATGAAAGGGCTAACTTTTACAAAAATAACCAAAGCCAACACCCTTTCCATAGCTCCTGCAAAGCGCTGAACTGGGTCAACTTTTATCTGGCGGCGCGAGTGGGAACAGGAAGGACTTATTTCAACCACCATTTTCTCCAGGAGTGGCACAACCCAAATCAAAAAGATTAGGAGGATAAGGGTGAGCATGAGCTTAAGAGGCCAGGCCATATCGGCCGGACGCTTGAACTCTTCCCAAGGTATAAAAACGCCGAAGGCAGCCATTGCGCCCATTATGGTGCCGAAGTGTAAGAATTGGTCACCGAGGAAAAAGGCGAGCTCTTCCAGCGCACTGCGATAATGCCAGTAATAGCGAGCCCAATCTATGGTAAAATGCATTGCGGAAAGGAAAAGGCCGATAGCCCACCCGTGGGGGTAAGTCCAAACTAAGGCTAAGGTCCAGAACGCTACCACTCCAATGTGGATGAGGAGGCCCTTAATGCTTTGCTTTTTCAGAGCGACAAGCCCTGACGATTGGAACACAAAATCGCCCAGCACATGGGCTAAAAGCAATCTTAAGAAAAGTTCCACGGGGTCCTCCTCCCTAAATTCTCCGACCGAAGATTATATACAACCTCGCATAGGAGGCCAAATTGAACCGTGAACTTTTAGGGTTTGCTTTGGTGGTGACAGCAGCGCTTCTCTGGGCCACCCTCGGCCTCTTCTACAAGACAATCTTGGCTTTGGAGCCTAACTTTACCCCTTTGAACATCGTATTCTTCCGCATCGCCTTTACCTCCCTAATCATATTCCTGGCCCAGGCTTTCCGAGGGGAATTTTCCCCTAAAAAAGTTGATTGGGCTCTTTTCCTGGGGTATGCCCTGCTGGGAATAGCAATTTTCTACCCCGTCTACGCCTACGCCATTGACGCCATA
>CAZPWR010000364.1:0-6485 GCA_964590555.1 uncultured Anaerolineae bacterium
ATGCCCGACCCGGAGATCGGAGCTTATTTTGGCGTTTCTTTTAACTACTTGGAAAAAGTCCTAACCGAAGCTTATGGGGCTAATATCACCATCCTCAAACGCCCCAAGAGGGTTAAGCGCTGGGAACCACCTAACTTCCGAGAAGAAACTACCACGGTTTGGAGCTTTAAGCAGCGAGGGGACTGGGCTACTCACGATTCAAGATATAGGGGGAACTGGTCACCGTACATACCACGCAATGTGATCCTCAAGTATTCAAAGCCTGGCGATTTGGTCTTAGATTACTTTGTTGGAGGAGGAACCACCGCTATTGAAGCCAAACTTTTGGGCCGCAGATGTATAGCCAGGGACATTAACCCCGGTGCAGTCGGCATCACTTTGGAGAACCTCCGCTTCTCCCCACCTCAAAGGATAATCCCAGGTTTAATCTACGAGCCAGAGGTTTCAGTCGGGGATGCCAGGGATTTATCCGACATACCTTCAGACTCTGTGGATCTCATTTGCGCTCATCCTCCGTATGCCGGCATCATAAGTTATTCATCCGGAGTGGAGGGGGATCTCTCACGGCTTCCCGTTCCCCAGTTTTTAGAAGAAATGCAGAAAGTTGCCCGAGAATCTTACCGCGTCCTCAAAGCTGGGGGTAAATGTGCCCTTCTTCTGGGGGATGCCCGTAGGAGAAAATATGTCGTTCCCATAGGATTCCAAGTGATAAGGGTGTTTCTTGATGCAGGATTCATCCTCAGAGAACTCATCATCAAACGCCAGCATAACTGCAAGGCCACAGGCTTCTGGTACAAGCGCAGCATAGAGCTTAATTTCCTGCTTTTAGCCCATGAGTATTTGCCTATATTTGAGAAACCATCACCTTCTGCAGTCGCAGAGCAACTTCCCTCGTGGGATTACTTCTTCCCCATTGAGGCTAAAAGTAGGGAAAGGGTTGCTCTTAAGGAAGCCCTTGAAGCCACGACAGTTTGGATTTTCAAAGAGGCAGAACTTGAGGAAAGGGTCCGCTACAATTTGCTTGGGCGTTTTGCCGATAGCCTGGTGGAAGTGAAAGTGCCGGGAGAGGAAGGTTTTTCCTCGGACCTGCCAGAGCCGAGCTCGTTAGTTTATGTTAGGGTGAATTTTGCCCCGCAGGAGGCTAAGGAGGTTTGCGCTTGCCTGGCCACTTTAAAGAAAGTAGCTGCTGAGGCTGTAAATAAAATCCCTTCGGGAGGATATCTGGCTTTTGACTTAAAGGACATCCGCTTGGGCGGGCGTCTTTACCCCATGGCTTTCTGGCTCTGGGAAAGCCTGCATAATGACCCTGAGCTCAAGCTCAGGGAAATCGTAATCATCGTCCCCGAAGAAAGGTCACTCCCGAAGCCTTTAAATAGTGGCTTTCTGGAAATAATCCACCGTTATCTGCTCCTATACCAAAGGAGGTAAATGTGCCGCCAACCAAATTCCCTGGCATCCCACCGGATAAAATCCTTTCAGCGGTAGAACTTTCAGATGGACGCCTTATCCTCAAAGTGCGTAATAAGAAAGGGGCAGGGGATTTTGTTGTAAAGGTCTTTAACCCTTTAGCCGGCAGAAAGGGGCGGCTATTTACCCCCAAGCACGCCCATTTCGCAATTGACCTTTACGGCAAGCTTTGTGCTAATAAGGAACTGACTCACGAATTATTCCGAGAGATGGAGAAAGTCTACAAAAAGGAAAAATCGGCCAAAGAGCTCATTGAAGAGCTAAAGGCAAGCGGGCGCTTTCAGGCCTTTCAAGAGTTGCCCGGGTATGACTTTGAGTACATCCTTTACTGCCTTGAATTAATTTATGAGCAAGAAGACATAAACTATCCTCCACCGAAGAAGGGACGTGCTCTGGCTTGGCAGCTCCTTGAGGACATTGTGTTACGCGGAATGCATCCTGTGGAGGCCATGCTTAAAAGCGGCCTTAGGATTTAATGGCTTCTTAGGGCGGGAATTGGGTGCGGATCGCATATCTGGGTCCGGCGGGTCCGGCGCGACCCCAAGACCATCCAAGTTGTCGTTGAGCATTGCGGCTGGCTGGTCCGGTTCGGATTTGACTCGCTGGAGGTGGCTTTGGCAATTTCAGGGCGGCGCGTTGTCGTGGAGGAAGGGAAGGCGGTGGTCTGGAAAGCCCAACTTGGCTTGCAGGCGGCTGACGGGTGCTGTTAGCAAGAGGGCGGGCCAAGCGAGCGCTGGAGGCAATTGGATGCAGGTAGCGAGAGCACCTTTCCTGCCAGGAGCTATCACCTGCGCCGGGAGGCCCTTCCGGAAACCCATCAATCGGGATGTGGAAGAAAGCTTCAGCCCGGCCTTTTCGGCTATGGATCGGCGTCAATTTTTACTCAAATCCCAATCCCCGCTCCTTCAAACTAACAAACTTCTGCTTGCCTATGATGATGTGGTCCAAAACTTCAATGTCCAAAAGCCTCCCAGCTTGAACTGCTTGCCGGGTTAAACCTATATCTTCAGGGGAGGGTGTGGGGTCGCCTGAGGGATGATTATGCACCAAGATTATGGCCGAAGCATCCGATTTTATTGCTTCTCTGAAAATTTCTCCAATCCTTACCGAGGCTATGTTAAGCCCACCTATGCAGATGGTGGGTATGCTTATTACCCTGTTTTTGGTGTCAAGGAGGATTGTCCTGAGGTGCTCTTTGGAGAGGAGCCCCATCTCCAGCAGGAGGAGGTTAGCAGCATCGGCAGGGGAGCGCACCACGGGCCTTTCCTGTGGGGAAGCTACCAGAAGCCTTTTGCCAAGCTCAAAAGCGGCTTTGAGTTGAGCAGCTTTGGCCTCCCCAACCCCTTTCTCAGCGCAGAGGTCGGAAAATTCGGCCCCGGCCAGCCCGATGAGACCGCCGTATCGTGCCAGGAGGCGGGTGGCCAATGCCAGGACGCTTTCCCCTTCCACCCCAGTCCTCAGGATTATAGCCAAAAGTTCAGCTGTGGAGAGGGAAGAGGCCCCGTAAAGCCTCAACCTCTCCCGGGGCCTTTCCGAAAGGGGGAGCTCTTTTATTGTGGGGTAATATTCAACCCTCTCGCCCATAGACCCTCCTTAAAGGAGTGTTTTCTATGAGTAAGCAGCCTTTCAGCACCTTAGCAGTGTTGGCTTTGCTAACTTTAAGCTTAGCCTGCGGTCAAGTCATTACATTGCCTACCCCCAGCCCGACTCCCTCTGTTTGGCCCTCTCCTTCGCTTTCACCTGCGATTAGCCCATCCCCTTTCACTCCTCCGCCTACTTTCACTCCGACTTTTACCCCCACGCCGATTTTGTATGTGGTTCAACCGGGCGATACTCTCCTGGGCATCGCTAAGAAATTCGGGGTTAGCGTTCGGATAATCCAGGAGGCTAACGCTATAGCTGACCCCAAATCTTTGCAGGCAGGCCAGACTTTGATAATCCCTCAGGGGGAAGAAGCCTTCCCTGGCACTCCAACCCCTACTCCTACCCCTATCCCTCTTGAGATCGCCGGGGTTAACTTTTACCGGGAGCCAGGGGGGAGCCTATGGTGCTTCGGGGAAGTCCTCAATTCGGGTAATATAGCGGTTGAAAGTGTGGCGGTAAGGGTTAGGCTTTACGGGCCCGGTGATTCCCTCTTAGCCGAAGGACAGGGTTTCGTTGCCAGGGATTTAATTCCCGTTGGTGAGAAAGGGCCTTTCGCCGTGGCTATACCTAAGCCTCCGGAGGTTTTCATCCGTTACGAGGTGTTTTTACTGAGTGCACTTCCCGCCCATTCCCCTTCGGCTTTAGCCGATTTCTTAGTTGTAAAGGAGCACTCTTGGGATAAAGCACCAGGTAACCTTTACTTTGTAAAAGGAGTGGTCCGCAACGGAGGGGATAAGGCTGTGGAGGATGTAAATGTGGTGATGGTAGCTTACGACGCCTCTCACCGGGTTGTAGCCTTGCGGAAGGCCGTTCCGGAGAAAGTTTTCCTCCAGCCAGGGGAGGAAAGTGCCTTTTACCTTTCCTTCTTCCCAGCAGGCAATCCTCCGGTCACTTATACCCTCTATGTTCAAGGGATAACCCCTTAAGCGCCATAGTTATCAAATAGTGCGAAGGTGTGGAAAAAGAATCACTTCCCTTATGGATTGCCTGTTGGTCAATATCATGGTTAGGCGGTCAATCCCTATGCCTAATCCCCCGGTTGGGGGCATGCCATGCATGAGCGCGAAGATGAAGTCTTCATCAAGTGGGTGTGTTTCTTCATCCCCTTTCTCGCGGGCTTTCGCTTGCTCCAGAAACCTCTCCTTCTGGTCCAGCGGGTCATTTAGCTCGCTGAAGGCGTTAGCAATCTCCATGCCTCCGATGAAGCCTTCAAACCGCTCCACAAGATGTGGGGCATCGGGTTTTCGTTTAGCCAGGGGCGAAATTTCTACCGGGTAATCCATTACAAATATGGGGCCGATTAGGTGAGGTTCCACATATTCTTTGAAGAGTTCATCCAGCTGCTTGCCCCATGTTGGCTTGAGGTCTACTTTGAACCCCTTCTGGCTTATAGCCTCCCGCAGGCTTTCCAAATCCCTGTGCTCCTCAAAATCTATGCCAGTATACTCAATCAACAAATCCCTCATGGTAGCTCTTGGCCACGGAGGGGAAAGCTCTATCCTATTGCCGGCGTAGGTTATGGTGGTAGTGCCGAGGGCTTCTTGGGCTATAAAGGCTATCATCTCTTCCGTGAGGCGCATCATATCGTGGTAATCGGCATAGGCTTGGTAGCATTCCATCATGGTGAACTCGGGGCTGTGGCGTGCATCCAGTCCTTCGTTGCGGAAGTCTTTGCCTATTTCGTAAACCTTTTCAAAGCCTCCTACAATCAGGCGTTTGAGGTAAAGCTCGTCGGAGATGCGGAGGTAGAAAGAGCGTTCCAAGGCATGATACCAGGTCTCAAATGGTCTTGCGGCCGCACCACCGTAGATGGGTTGAAGGATGGGGGTTTCCACTTCCAAAAAACCCTTGGAGTCAAGGAATTGGCGCATTGCTTTTATGATTTTGCTCCTTATGATGAAAATCTCCTTCACTTCTTCATTGGCCAGAAGGTCCAGGTAGCGCCTGCGGTAGCGAAGTTCTATATCTTGAAGGCCGTGCCACTTTTCTGGGAGGGGGTGGAGGGATTTGGCTAAGAGGCGATAGTCCTCCACAAGGAGGGTGATTTCGCCTGTGCGGGTTCGGAATATCTTGCCGTGGGCTTCTATGAAATCGCCGATGTCAAAGAAGTCCAGGAAGAAGTGGTAGCGCTCATCCCCCAGAAGGTCTCGCCGGAACATCAGTTGGATTTTCCCGGAGCCATCGTTTATGTGAGTGAAGGTCAATCCCCCCATGTTCCGGATAGCGATTAGCCTTCCGACGAGGGTTATTCTGTTTTGGCCAAAGTTCTCGTCCTGCACAAATTTTTCCCTGGCTTCTTTAATGGTGTGCGTGCGCTGAGCTCTGGCCGGATAGGGGTCAATCCCGAGCTCGCGCAGTTTTTCTAACTTACGGAGGCGCTGGTAGAACTGGTCAGGAAGCTCTTGCAATTTGCCCTCCTTTGGCTCATTCAATGCTTATAACCTTGAAAGTGATGCGGCCAGCGGGGGCATTCACTACCACCGTATCGCCAACCTTTGCCCCCATAAGGGCTTTGCCCAGAGGAGATTCATTGGATATGCGCCCCTGAAGTGGGTCGGCTTCGGTTGAACCCACGATTACGTAAGTTTCCGGTTCTTCCTTCCCTTCTTCCAAGAGAGTGACCTTTGAGCCAAGGCATACTTGGTCGGTGCCCTCGGGTTTCTCAATGACGACGGCGTTCTCCAGAATTTTCTCCAAGGTGATGATTCTGCCCTCTAAGAAGGCCTGAGCCGTTTTGGCTTCTTCGTAACCGGCGTTTTCCGAGATATCTCCTTCGGCTTTGGCTTGGTGGATTTGCTGAGCGATTTCGGCCCTCTTTACGGTGCGAAGGTACTCAAGCTCTTCCTCCAATTTCCTTTTGCCTTCCTGGGTAAGGTAAAATACTTTGCCCTGCTTACTCATGCACACCTCCGGGGAAATAAAAGTAGCCCGCTTTGGGCTTTAATTTATTATACCCGGAAACGTCTCTGATGCCAAACCCCCGCCAGGGGATTAGCCCCTTGAGGCCCCTGCTGAGGGTCAGCGGAGGCTGAGCTTTAACCAAAAGGGCTGAAGAAAGGTTCCAGTTTTCCAGCGTGCTTTTGGTTGCAGGATAAAGTGGAAGGCGTAGGGCAATTATGTTTTCTCGCAAAAGGGGCTTGGGGATTCCCGCCCCCGTTGGCTGAAGGTGCGCCAAAGTTTTGGGGGCCCACTCGTGGGTGGGTTGCTAATGTGGGCTGTTTGCCCCCTTTTTACCCCCTCGTAGGTGGGGTTAGGGGAGTTGGGGGCACATCCCCCAGACCCCGTGCCAGGGGGTTTCACCCTCTGGACCCCCATGCCCCCTGTGATGGGGCTATGCCATCTTCACCCCCGGTTTAATTAAGGTCGGCGAAGGC
>CAZPWR010000365.1:0-3070 GCA_964590555.1 uncultured Anaerolineae bacterium
TCAAATTTCCCCGGAGGTGGCTGGGAAGTCTGGGGCAATATTCCTTCCCGCATTTTCCGGCAAAGCTCGGTAGTGGTTATGTCAAACTCTTCGTAGGTCTCCGTGCCTATCTGGACATACAGAGGCACAATTTCAATGCCCAGGTCTTCAATGATTTCGCGGGGAAGATTACAGGAGCTATCGGTTAGCACGCCAATCATTTTTCTCTCCTGAACTCAAAGGCTTTATTCAGAAAAACCCCCTTAATGGCTAAAGGTTCCGCTTATTCTGAGGCGAGGGCCCACAGGGTTTACTGGCCTTTGATGATTTCCCTAAGTTGATGGACAATTTGCCCGGAACTAAAAGTAAACGAAGGCTGGCAGAAAGTGATTTCAGCGGGCAATTCGGTTGAAAACTTCGGGCCCCTTACATTGGCAGGATGTTAAAATTCGTCCTTCAGCTTTTCCCGCAAGGCTATAAGGGCCCGATGGTAGAGGGCTTTGATGGCATTTTCGGTTTTTCCCATTATCAGGGCTATTTCTTGGTTGGAAAGCCTCTCCACGAACTTGAGGTATATAACCTCTTGCTTATCGGGAGGCAAGGACCTTACAGCAGCCATGACTTTCCGGATTCTCTCTTCCCTTTCAAGCGAGATGAGTGGGTCTGCATCTCCCCCGGAGCTAATGGGTAATTCCCCCAAAGGGATGACTTTGCGGCGTGACCGATCTCGGTACCAATTGGCCAAGAGGTTGTGAGCGATGCGGTGAAGCCAAGCGTAGAAAGGCAAGCCGCGGTTTTCGTAATTTTTAATGTGATTGAAGGCTTTCAGGAAGACTTTGGCCGTCAAGTCCTCAGCATCCTCTTGGTTCCCCACTTTGTAGTAAATGTAGCTGTAGATTCTATCCACGTAGCGCTGGTAGAGGATGCCAAAGGCCTCCGGGTCTTCCCGCGCCCTTTCTACCAAGATATCTTCTTCAGTGAACTCTTTGCCCACGAAAGCCCCCTTAAAGCTTCAAGATTGCGTCCTTTAGTGGAGGCGAGGCTTGGCAATTATTTCCAATATGCGCAAATCAAAGAAGGACTGAGCATTGGCTGGCAAGACTACTATGGCTGTATCAGCCCCGCGACCGGTACCAGCTATTGCTATGGCTTCACGATCAGTGCGTATAAGGCCGGCATCCGCTGCCATCAGGGTTATCTCTATGGCTACTTTCATCCCCTCACCAAAAGTGCGAAGGGTGAAGGCGATGATTTCTTCCAGCTGGTAGGTGTTGAGCTTGCGCCTTACTGCCCTACCTATCCCGCCAAAAGCGTGGGTGCAGGTAAGGATTTTACCCCCAAGCTTTTCTATAGCCTGGCGATTTTCTTCGGTAAGTTCCTGAAAATTGGGCTTGCGGAAGCCAGTGGAATGAGTAACTACCACGAGGTTGTATCCCTGGAACATCTTGGCCGCAAGAAGGCCTGTCTCCCCCGTTGTGGAAGCTACCACGATGTCCTTTATCCCTAATTCTTGCGCCCTTTTCTTGGCCGCTTCCAAAGTGGGGATAGTGTTCTGGGGCCCTGGCTCTTCAAAGTAAATGACTTCGGGCATTTCACTCCCCCCTTTTGCGGAATATGAATTTCAAAGGTGTGCCCACAAATGGGTAATGTTTCCGGATTGTGTTCTCTAAGTAACGCTCGTAAGAGAAATGGACCAGGTCCGGGTCATTGACGAAGAAGACGAAGGTAGGGGGAGAGACGGAGGTTTGGGTGACGTAGTAGATTTTGAGGCTTCTTCCGGCCTTTGATGGCGGCGCATGGGCTCTTACGGCTTCTTGAATAAGGCGATTTAGCTTGCCGGTTGATATGCGCACAAGCCTCTCTTCTTGCACCCTCAAAGCTGTCGGTATTATTTGGTCTATCCCTTCCCCGGTTTTGGCCGAGACGAAAAGGATGGGCACGTAATCTAAGAAGCGGAGTTCAGCCCTCACGGCTTTTTCATATTCCGATTTTATGCCAGGGCGCTTGGGGACCAAATCCCACTTGTTCACTACTACTACCACGCTTTTGCTTTCTTCCAGGATGTAGCCAGCTATGTGCGCATCCTGGGATGTTACGCCTTCAGCTCCGTCTATCACCAGTAAGGAGACATCGGAACGGCTTATGGCTTGCAAAGCCCTCAGGACGCTGTATTTTTCCAAGCCTGGCTCTACTTTGCCCTTGCGGCGGATTCCAGCAGTATCAATGAGGATTACGGGATGGCCTTCCCACTCCAGGTATGTGTCAATGGCATCCCTTGTAGTTCCTGGAATTTCGCTGACGATAACCCTCTCTTCGCCCAAAATGCGGTTCAAGATGGAAGATTTCCCGACATTAGGCCTCCCAACGATGGCTACTTTTACCGCTTCTGGTTCAGGTTCGGCCTCGGTTTTGGGCAGAAGTTTTATCACCTCATCCATGAGTTGGCCTATGCCTAGGCCATGGATTGCAGATACAGGGATTGGTTCCCCGAGGCCGAGTTCGTAGAATTCTACAGCGGCCTCTTGTCGTTTCTCGTTATCGGCTTTGTTTGCCACAAGGAGGACAGGCTTGCGTGAACGGCGGAGGATATCAGCGATGTCTTTATCGGCTGCAGTTGGGCCGTCCAGCACGTCTACGACAAATAGGATTACGTCTGCCTCATCAATGGCCTTCTGGGCTTGAGCCCTTATTAGGTCAATGTATTGAGCGGAGGCTACGGCCAGGGGCTCCTTTTCTTTGGCGATTTCAAGGCCTCCGGTGTCCACCAAGATGAAGGGGACTCCGTTCCATTCGGTGTTAGCGTAAAGCCTATCCCTGGTAGTCCCAGGGATGTCTTCTACGATGGCTATTCTTCGGCCGGTGAGTCTATTGAACAGGGTAGATTTTCCGACGTTTGGCCTTCCGACTATTGCTACTACTGGTTTACGCACCAGGTCCTCCGCAGGTTTGGGCCTTTTGGGTTGGATTATAAACGAAAAGTGCATGGTTTAAAAGTTTGGGGTAACATCCCCCAGGCCCCCTGGTCCCCTATGCCCCCTTCGCAGGGGGTTAGGGGAGCGGGGGCCGGCGAAGGCCGACCCTTGGCCGAAGG
>CAZPWR010000366.1:0-8798 GCA_964590555.1 uncultured Anaerolineae bacterium
TACTTTGCCGCCGAATTTACGGTCCCAAGGGCAATCCCTGTTGGCTTTGAACCCAAGCCTGGGGAGTATCAAGTTCATACCCTCCAGGTTCACTTGGTTAGGAGGGTCGGCACCATAAGGCCAAGCGAGGCCTTGATAGAAGTAGCCCTTAAGATGGGCGAAACGATCGCTATCGCTTTATTGGCCACAACGCTGGCAGTTATTGTGGCTGCGCCTTTGTCCTTCTTAGGGGCCAGGAACATAATGGGAGGTTCTATTCCCACACGTGCAATCTATTACCTAATGCGCCTGTTTTTCAATGTTGTGCGCTCAGTAGAGCCAATGATTTTCGGGATAGTCTTTGTGGTATGGGTGGGGCTCGGCTCCTTTGCCGGAATGCTGGCTTTGGTCGCGCACTCTATAGCTGCTTTGGGCAAGCTTTTCTCAGAGGTGGTGGAGCACATTGACCCAGGGCCGGTAGAGGCCATAAGCGCTACAGGGGCAAATAAGCTCCAAGTCATAAGGTATGCAGTCATCCCTCAAATTATTCCCGATTTTGCCTCCTTTACCCTTTACCGCTGGGACATAAACGTGCGGATGTCTACGATTATAGGCTTTGTGGGAGGAGGGGGAATAGGCTTCCGGCTGAGCGAATGGATAAGGCTCAGCGCTTACCGACAGGTGGCTACGGCAGTGATAGGGATAGCTTTGGTGATCATAGCCCTGGACTACCTCAGCAGCCAGATTCGCAGGAGAATTGTGTAATGAAAGGGCCATGGCGGATACCAATCCTTCTGGGGATAATTTTCGTTTACGCCCTATGCTGGCGTGCTGTGGGGGTAGCGCCGAGCAAGTTCTTTGAACCTCAAGCTGCCCAGAGGGCAAGGGAGATTTTCACTGCTTTCGTCACCCCAGAAATCCTAATTCCGGAGGTTTCGCGCCAGACCATAGAGGTGCCTTTCCAAGTGCCTTGTCCACCTGGGGCCAAAGGTACTCCTGAATTATCAGGGATTTCAGGTCTCAGCCCGCAGATATTAATGCCGATGTGTGCTTCGGAAGGCGAGATTATAAAGGTGGAAGGCAAAGGTTTTCACCCTAAGAGCGATGTAATCCTCAGGTGGCGTTTTAAACCAAGCCCCCAGCTTCCCTTGGGTGGGGAACTTGTGGCGGCGAGGGTGAAGGCAAGTGAGGATGGAAGCTTTGATGCCCAGATAGAGATAAGGCCGCTACTGGCTCAAGAGGGCGGAGCCTCGCTCCAAGCCGAAGCTCAGTGGAGAACCGGAAGGCGTGTTGTAAGCCCTGCGTTAGTAAAGACCGTTGAGCTGATGGTTCAGACTATATTTTTAGCCCTGATGGCCACTACTTTCGCTACCGTAATTGCTATACCCATTTCTTTCCTGGCGGCCAGGAATATTATGGCCAAAGGGCCAGTAGGGACAGCAATCTATTACGTAGTGCGGTGGGTGTTGAACTTAGTGCGGTCCATAGAGCCGATAGTAGTAGCCGCAATATTTGCCACTTGGGTTGGCTTCGGGCCATTTGCTGGGGTTTTGGCCCTCACGGTAGCTACAATCGTAAGCTTGGGGAAGCTTTTCTCCGAAGTTATAGAGACCATAGACCCTGGCCCTGTGGAGGCTATAACAGCTACGGGGGCTAACTTATTGCAGGTAATCCGCTATGCTGTGATACCGCAGATAGTTCTCCCGTTCTTGGCTTTCATCATCTACCACTGGGACATAAACATCCGTATCTCCACGGTGGTCGGCTTTGTGGGTGGTGGAGGCATAGGCTATCAGCTGAAGCTTTGGATTGATCAGACTGATTACCACAAAGCAGGCACGGCCGTTTGGGCCATTGTGGCTGTAGTTTCGGTTATGGATTACGTAAGCGCCAGGCTAAGGGAGGCGATAAAGTAAAAAATCATTTAGCCCACCCCCGTAGGCTGGGGGTTAGCCAACGTTTTGGGCCCCACTCATAGCGGGTTTGCCAGGGTGGGCTATTCGTCCCTTTTTACCCCCATTGCAGGAGTCAGCTTCACAATTGTTACACCCCAGCCTGAACGGCCGAGAAACCAACTGAGTAAAAGAGCAAGCTCAATAAATTGTAGCAATTGCCACCATAATTCTTGAGGGTGAGAGGTAGGAAGACCTTGTGTGAATAAGGCGGCGGTTGCAAAGTAACTTCCACCCCTTCACTGGCGCTGATGCGAGCATAGCCGGTGAAAGTTTCCCAAGAGTAGAATACATCTGCTGTTGGAAGAGAGCGGGTCTCGTAAGGGGCTAGCCGAATGTAACGATAAGGATAGCTGTGAGCGTCATTAGGGGGCGCACCAAGCCACCAACGACTGAAGGTATGGTCGGCATTATAGAGAGCTACATCAGCCGCCAATGTTTGGCTTGTTGTGTTACGCAGCACTATTGATGGGCCAACACCGTTGGCAACACGAATTCCATAAAGGAGGTGAAAGACCGGTTTAGGTGTCTGGGAGGGTGGTCGCCAATCTCCAGCACCACGAAGGCCAAAGATGCCCCGCGGGACAGCAGCAACACGAGTGGGTCGCCACAGCCAATGCAAACTTGCTTGAGCACTTTCTGGGTGTGCCGCCCAACCCCAGATTCTTTCTTGGTAGGGATAGCCAAAGGCGGAGTAATTCCCTTCACCATAGGGAGGGCGATCAGGGTAAAAGGGATTAGGGTAAGGACAACCCGAAGCATACTTGTCTCGGTTGGGATCGTTACACCAACTCCACCCATTGTAGGCCGTGACAGCATAGTACCACTGCTCGGCTACCGTATGGTCATTGTCGCCGATGAACGGCATCTCATTCCACTTCTGTATGAGGAAGTTCGTGCCGGTGCCCAGATTGTAGGCCAGCTCGCCAGCCACCCGACTGGGGGTGAACCAACCACAACCGTCGCTCATGCAAGAAGTGATCTGCATCAAACCATAGCCGCAGCTTTGAGTAGGAGCATAGTACCCGATTAGCGTACAAGCATCCCTGTCATCCGGATCGTTCACACCTTCGGCAAACTGGAGCCAGTGGGACTCCTGCCAGGCCATCCCCCTCAAGATGACGTGAGGAATCGGTCGCGAAGCGGAGACACTCTCCTGCGTCATATTAGGGGGAAGGCCACGATTGATCAGATTGTAAGAAGGTCCATTGTTCCCCAGAGCGTTGTTAGCAGCCTCGTTGAAAGTAGAGCGCATATCGTAGCGTCTGGGCTGGTGGCCATAGATCCGAGCTTGAGGGCAACCCGCAGGGGGTGCAGGGCAAGTCGGCGTAGCTTGCGCCAAAGGAGAAGCAGCCGCCGACTCTAAGCTGTCAGAATAGGCTAAAGCCATTGCTATCCAGATGAGCAAGGCCAGGAGTAGGAGAAAAAGCTCAATGGTCTGTAGGCGAGACAACGGGTGATTCACTGCGTTTCCCTCCTATTGATCCGCTGGCGTCCTGGGCACCCAGGCCACAAAGATGCATCCCCCTTTTGGTTGGCTGGGAACAGGAACAGTCATCTCTGTAGGGAGATGGATCCAATACATCCTTGCCTGAACAGAGGCCACTATCCATTGCATATCGGGAGATATGGCAAGGGGACTAAAGGGAAGGCCATGAGGCGAAACCTTTATAGAGCCCAGCACTCGTGTTGCCCCAGTAGACAAATTGAGAACCCTTATGTGTTCAATGGGCTGTTGCTCGTCTACCTGACAAAGGATCACCTCATCCTCATTGACAGACCAGATGAGTCCACATCGCTGCTTCCAGGGTGGCAAGGGAATGTCTTGGCGTGTTTGCCCATCTGCTGACATCCAGGCCCATCCTTCAGATGTTTCGACAAGTAATCTTGAGCCATTTGGGGACAGGATTAGAGGAACAGGTTCATGACCCACTGAAGCGACCCTATGAGCATCCCGTCCACTTCGGTCTACAGCCCATAGTTCATACTGGAGTCCGGTTTCTCGGTGAATAGGGAGGGAATAATAGAGTTCTTGCCCATTGGCTGACCAGCCGAGAACGCTCAGCATCGTATCAGGTTCTATTTCCAACAATCGCCGCTTCTCGCCAGTGGCTACGTCCACCAGTTCAACAGCTCCCCGCCACACAGGGACAGGGATATGGGTTCCCGTCTTCTCGCCCGGCATCATGACTTCTTCACGCCAGCCGATGCCATAGGCTAGTGAACGGCTGTTACGGCTCCAGAACAGCCCTCCAAGTGCGCCGGCCTGGGCCAATTGCTGTAGACTAGTGCCATCCACATTGGCTACCCAGAGGGTAAACGTTTTCCAGTAGGTAGTGACCAAGGCCAGTTTCCGACCATTGGGTGACAAAACTGCTTCCGTAATGGCGTCCCGCTCGAAACGCAACACCTCCCGGCGGCTGCCGATGTCCCGTGGGTCAGCCAGCCACAGGACACTCCCTTGCCCTTCTGGAAAATTCTCCACCCACAAGGCATAGAAGGCCGAAGGCGGCAATGGCAGCGGAGTTGGAACAGGTGTAGCTGTTGGAATGGGAGTGGGACTGGGTGATGGCTTGGGTGCCCGGGTCACCGTTGGTGGAATAGTTGGGATGGGGGGTCGTGTCGGTGTCCCTGGTGGCGGGTACGGTGGCTGAGTCGGCGTCTCGATAGGCGATTGGAAGGCTTGAGAGGCTGGTTGTGCCTCTCTTCGCAGCCCTCCAAAGCTCATGGCGAGGGCAACCGCCAGGCCTACGAGCACCAGCAGACCTAACAAACTGCCTATGATGTTAAGCATACGTTTCGTCTTGCACCTCCATATTATCACAACACTTAGCTCTTCGCGGCTAGGACAGTGCCGCCACGAAGCGGCCTAACTAATTAATTATACGGACTCCGTTTTTGCCTCTCCTTAGGAGGAATATGCGGATTCCGTATATAAAACATAAAAGAGCATATGAGGGGCTGGTTTGACCACATTCCACCCTCAATTTTAATAGCACCCTTCCATCCAGAGGGCATCCAGGACTTCAAGGTCGGGAGGGGTTAGGTGAGCTTGCGCATCTATCACTACATCCAGCACTGCAGGAAGGCCGCTTCTCTGAGCCCTCTCCAGAGCCGGCCGAATCTGGTCAGGGTCCTCCACCCTCTCCCCGTAGCAACCCATTGCCTCCGCTATCTTATCGTAGCGAATGTCCGTAAAATCTACTCCTATGAACCGGCCATCGTATCTCTTGAGCTGGCCACCCTTTATCATCCCCCAAGCACCATCATTGAAGACTATGGCTACGATAGGGGTTTGCAAGCGGCGGGCTGTCTCCAGTTCCTGGATGTTGAAGCCGAAGGCTCCATCGCCAGTGAGCAGGTAAACAGGCTTATCGGGTCTGGCGAGCTTGGCTGCTATGGCATAGGGCAAGCCCGCTCCCAGGTGACCAGAGTCAGCTGCCCAGAGGAAGGACCGAGGTTCGTAAACGCGGTTGAGGTAATGGCTCCAGACCGTAGTATTCCCTCCATCTACTACGGTTATGGCTTCTTTGGGGAAGAATAGGCGCACTTCTTTAACCAGGCGGAGGGGATGGATTGGGGCCTCCTCCTTTGAGGCCATCTCCTCAAACTGGGCAAGCCACGCGCTTTCAGCTTCTTTAGCCCCTGCTATGAATGGAGCAGGGGGCCGCGGCCCTGTAAGCTTTTTCACTTCCTCAAGGATGGCCCTCAAAGTTGCGCGTGCGTCCCCAACTATGGCCAAATCCACCGGCCGGTTCAAAGCAATGTTTTCCGGAGCAATGTCAATCTGTATCCACTTCTGTTCCCCGATTTCTCCCCACGCTGGTGGTCGCCCCCAGAAGTCTATATCCCCAAGCCTGCCTCCAACAAGAAGCACAACGTCAGCGGAGGCTTGAGCAGCCATGGCTCCGAAAGAAGCTGCTAAGATGCAAAGGGGGTGGTCTTCAGGGATAGCGCCTCGCGCTCCTGGACTTGTGGTAACTGCTGCCCCGAGGTATTCGGCCAGTTCTCTAAGCTCTTGCCATGCCCCTGAGCGGAGGACGCCTCCTCCAGCGTGGATGAGGGGCGATTGGGCTTCCACAAGCCATTTGGCCGCTTCCCGCACAAGTTCTGGATCCCCACTCGGTGGAACTTCAGCTCGGTAGGCAGAGGGCTCAAGGATTTGGATTTCTTCCTCAGGCCCACTTGCAGTGAGCACATCGGAGGGGAAATCCAAGTGGACGGGGCCAGGCCTTCCGGAAGTGGCAATGCGGAAGGCCATCTGGACCAATTGAGGAATCCTGCGCCAGTGGTAGACTACGGCATTCCATTTGGTAATGGGGCGGAAGAGGTTGAGCTGGTCAAGGCTCTGCATGGAGCCGTGTTCAGGGTAAATCCTCCAAGTCTGGTTCTGAGCGGTTATCACCAGAATCGGGATAGAATCGGCAAAGGCGGCATAGACCCCAGGCACGAGGTCAGCTGCGCCTGGGCCAACGGTTCCTGCGCATACCCCAACTTCACCGGTTACTCTGGCCCACGCGTCGGCCATGTGGGCCGCAGCCTGCTCATGCCGGGTGGTAATGAACTGGAGGCCCGCTTCTTTCCCGAGCCTGTAGATGGCATCGGTAAAGGGGTTGAGCTGATCGCCTGGGATTCCGAAGACGTAGCGGACCCCTTCTTTTAGCAAGCATTTGACCAAAATTTCGGCCCCTTTAATCTCCCCCATTGGGAATTATCTCCTTTCCAGGCACTTTTCGGCTATGGCTGGGAGAGCCACAGCCACATCTTCCCTTATGACCACATCGGCTATGGAATCGGCGTAAGTGCTCTGGAGGTTTACCACGATAAGTTTGGCGCCATTCTGGTAGGCCAGGGTAGGAAGTTCAGCTGCGGGGTAAACCTCCAGGGAAGAGCCAGCGATTATCATGGCATCGCACCGCTGAGCCTCTCCAACCGCCTCCAGGAAGACCCACTTTGGAAGTGGTTCTCCGAAGAGGACGACTTTGGGCTTCAATATCCCACCGCACTGGCATCGGGGTATTTTCCCAAATTCCAAGTAATCATGCAGGAAGCTTTCGGTGGGGTAGGAGCGGCGGCATCTTATGCATTCGGCCTCGCGGAGGTGGCCGTGGATTTCCAATACCCTCTTGGAGCCGGCTTTTTGGTGCAGCCCGTCTATGTTTTGGGTTATCACAGCCTTGAGTAAGCCTGCCTCTTCCAGCTGGGCCAAGGCTATGTGAGCAGGATTCGGTTTGCTCTCCAAAAGTGTTTTGCCCAAGGGGCGAAACCATTCAAAGAAGCGCTCAGGGTTTAATCGGAAAGCATATATGGAAGCGACAGCCATCGGGTCCACTTTTTCCCAAAGGCCTGAGCCTGGGCTTCTGAAGTCCGGTATGCCGGACGGAGTGCTTATTCCCGCTCCTGTAAGGGCCACTGCGTATTTGGACGAAAGGATAATCTGCGCTGCCTTCTCAATCTCATTCATCATATCCTCCAAGCTTTAAGCTTTTCCTACTGCGGGTCAGGGGCTGCGAACTGGCTCTACCTTTACAGCGCAGATTTTGTACTCAGGGATACGGGCTATTGGGTCAAGGGCCGCGTGGGTAAGAGCGTTGGCTGCCGCTTCGGCGTCGGGGAAGGGGATGAAGACGACTCCAGGCTTTATGCGCTCAGTTAACCGCACGGCCACTTCTATTGAGCCTCGGCGGCTTGATACCCTCACCCTCTTAGCTCCGTTGAGGCCTATCTTTTCCGCATCGCTGGGGTTTATCTCCACGTAGGGTTCAGGGGCTTCCTGCTCCAGCTTAGGTGAACGCCGGGTCATAGAGCCTGCGTGGTACTGGAACATAGTGCGGCCGGTGGTCAAGATGAATGGGTATTCTTCGTCGGGTAGCTCCGCTGCCTCACGGAAGTGAACAGCATGGAAGCGACCCAAGCCGCGGGTGAATTTTTCCTTGTGAAGGTACGGAGTCCCAGGATGCTCTACTGAGGGGACAGGCCACTGAAGAGAGCCTTCTTTGTCCAGCCTCTCGTAGGTTACACCACCGTAGCTTGGAGTCACTTTGGCGATTTCGGCCATTATCTCCTCAGGGGAAGAGAAGTCAAACCCTTTAGCCCCAAGCTTCTTAGCCAGTTCGCAAATTATCTCCCAATCGGCCTTTGCTTCACCGGGTGGATTTACAGCTTTGCGCACCCGCTGAATTCGCCGGTCAGTAGCGGTAAAGGTGCCATCCTTTTCAGCGAAAGATGCGCCTGGAAGGATTACATGAGCCAACTGCGCTGTTTCGGTGGGGAAAATGTCCTGGACTACAAGGAGTTCAAGCTTCTCAAGGCACTCCTTAGTGTGATTGATGTCAGGGTCGGTAACCAGCGGATTTTCACCCATTATGTAAAGAGCCCGGAGTTGGCCCTCGCCAGCAGCGTTGACCATTTCCACCACTGTGAGGCCGGGTTGATCGGGCAAGCTCTCCACCCCCCATGCGGATTCAAACTTGGCCTTGGCTTCAGGGGATGTGACGGGCTGATAGCCTGGGTAGACATTGGGCAAACCTCCCATATCGCAAGCACCTTGGACGTTGTTCTGGCCTCGGAGGGGGTTAACCCCAGCCCCTGGAATTCCGATGTTGCCAGTAAGCATAGCCAAGTTGGCGATGCTTTTGACGTTATCAGTCCCGGTAGTGTGTTGGGTTATACCCATGGCATAGAGGATGGCTGCAGGCTTATTTTGAGCATAGAGGCGGGCAGCAGCTCTCAAATCGTCGGCAGGGATACCGGTGATTTCCTCTACTGTTTCCGGGGTGTATTCCTTGACCACCTCCCACATCTCTTCAAAGCCTTCCGTCCGCTTCTCTATGAACTCTTGGTCTGCAAGCTCTTCGGTAACGATGA
>CAZPWR010000367.1:0-2414 GCA_964590555.1 uncultured Anaerolineae bacterium
AGTCCAGACGGAGTGGGTCCTTTTTGTGGATGCCGATGAGAGGGTGCCTCCGGAGCTGGCGGCGGAAGTTCGGGAGGCAGCAGAGGAGGAAGGGTTCTCAGGGTGGTGGATTCCACGCAAGAACTACATCTGCGGCCACTGGATACGCCACGGTGGCTGGTATCCCGATTACCAGCTTCGCCTCCTGCGTCCGGATAGGGCGCGCTACGATCCAGCCTGGGAAGTGCATGAAATTGTAGTGATTGAGGGAGAAACAGGCCGCCTACGCAACCATCTTATCCACTACAATTACCGGACTTGGGGGGAGTTCATCGCTCGCCAGAAAGCTTACCTTCCCCTTGAGGTCAGGACTTTGCGTAGGCGTGGGATGAGGGCTAAGGTTTGGAGTCCCCTCTCCATGCCTGTGAGGGAATTTTGGCGGCGCTACATACGGCTTGAGGGGTACAAAGACGGTCTTTACGGCTTAATCCTGGCCTCAATCTTGGCCTTTTACACGATGCTGGCTTACGGAGCTCTCCTTAAACCAGAAAAGCCATCGGCTTGAATGCAATCATGCCCCTCTCAAACCGCACTTTGGGCAATCCCCACTCGTCTGTAGAGGGGTCCTCCACGGGGTAGCCGAGTGGCCCTTCTGCCCCGCCTTTTTCGTAGATGTAGTAATCCCTTATCGGCCCATAAAGGATGTAGGCCTTTGAGGTGCCATCCCTGAGCATTATGATGGACTTGAAGGAGCCATCTGGCCGCTGGAAATCCTGAACCCAGCCGTTCCCCCAGCGGTGGACTGGCACTCCGCCCCCGTTGTCAAAGGGCAAGCCGAGGTTTTTCTCCCCTCCATGCCTAAGGTAGCATTCAATTATCGGCCAATAGATGCGGCCGGAGGCATCCCTCCCTACCGACAGCGGGACATCCAAGAGGGCAGGGTTTCGGGATATGTTGGCCCACTCCTGAAAGCGGTAGTATATCGGCTTGCGGGCGAGGGTCCCAAGGCCAGCTTGAGTGTAAAGGCCTTTGGTTGTTCCGGGGAAATCCCTGAGGCAGAACCATATGGCAGCTTGAACTCTATCATCCTTGAGCAGGGTGTAAAAAGCTGCGGACATCGCTGCTGCCTGAAAATCGTCCCCTTGCGCCGAGTCCCACCCGATTTCTGAAACATAGATTCGGGTTGAGGTGGATTTCCCCTCGTAAATGGTTATGCTTTCCCATATGGCATTGAGGTAGGTTTGCAGGGTGGCTTTAATGTAATCTGGGCCTTTGTCCCGAGTTTGGCCTATGTAGGGGTGATACCCAACCCCATCAAGGGGGTAAGAGCCGAGTGCGCTCTTTACTTCACCCCAACCCAATTCCCTTATCCCGTAGTAATACATCTGGCGCAAGTAGGATGCTCCGGTATCAGCCCCTGTGGGAAGGTCGTGGGCCAGGATGGGGCCAGAGATTATGCGGACATTGAACGCTGGCTTGACCGCGAGGTATACTTCTTTCTGGATGCGGGCCATCCAGTAAGGGTGGAAGAGGCTGGTGGTCCCGCCGAACCAGTTGTTGGGTTCATTTATCAGCTCAAAGGCCCAAACTCGGTCGTGGAAGTGCTCTACAATGGCGTAAACGTTTTCTACATATCTCCTGAGCCAATCCTCAGCACCGGGGCCTGGGGTCTTGCGGCGGAAGTTATCCCCAGGGCCAGGCTTCACCGATTCCAAGCCCACGAGGCCGTATATGGCCACGTTCTTGGCCAGAAGCCCATCCACTATGGCGTCAAAGGTCTCAAACCACGTCTTGCCACAGTAAAGGGAACGGTCCGTTGGAGAACTCCACGGGCCAAGGAGGAAGTTGAGGCGGACCATGCTGGTTCCGGTCTCGGCTATGATTCTTGGTTCGGCCATTTGAGGGGCAGGGCAGCCCGTCGGTTCAAGCGGGCTGTTACCATCAAGCCCAATCTTAGAAGAAGGAGCAAGAGCCATCTTCATCCCTCCTCAAGGATTTTGCGGTAGACCTCAAACGTTTGCGAAGCTATCGCTTTCTGGGTGAACCTTTCCAGAACCCTCTCCCGGCCCTTCTGGGCGAAGTGAAGGCGCAGGCTCTCATCGGCCATGAGCTTAAGGATTGAATCCCTCAAGGCCTCCACATCCCCCTCGGGAAAGACAAGGCCTGCACCTCCTATGACGTTGGGGATTTCTCCGCACGTGGAGCCTATAACCGGAACACCGCAGGCCATGGCTTCCACCAGAACCCGGCCGAACTGTTCTTTCCAGTTGGGTTTGGTCAGAGAGGGGAGGACCAATAAGTCAAGCTGGCGGTAGAAATCGGGGAGTTGCCAAGAGGGGAGGAAGGAAAGGAAGAAGGTGCGGTCGGAAATTCCCAACTCAGAGGCAAGCCTTTCCAGCTCTTGGCGCTTCGGCCCAGAGCCCAGGATAAGCAAT